>LUZZ01000155.1 GCA_001603845.1 Syntrophobacterales bacterium Delta_01
GTGCAAATACCTATCCAGTTGGTATACATAGATATTTTATCATCAATGTATATTTATGTAACGACACTACATATATACACTGTCCAAATATGAAACAGTCCTGTAACTAAACAAAACACCCCGGTGTGGCAAATCTGGACAGGAGAGTCGTGGGGATTATGGGCCGCCAAGCCCTTGGACGAGCCAATGCCGACAACGCAGCGATTGTGGTTGGTATCACGGGGGNNAAACACCCACACCCAGAAGGGAGAAATGCCATGACCAGGACCGAATTTAAGCGCAAATTCTCTAATGTGAAAGAGTTTTTCAGCGAAGAAAACCCTGCGTGAGGTGCTCCGGGAGGTCCTGGAACAGGAAATGACCGATTCGCTGGGGACCGGAAAGGGTGAGCGATCACCATCGCGGCCGGTTGATGCGGGCGAACAGCGGGGCGGCCGGGCACTCGCCATCCGGGCGCGCAGCACAGCAGGATGCCCGGCGCGCGGTTTCACCGGCTTTTGTTCATTCCGGTTTGTTTTCCGTTTGGCTCTCCAGATATTCGTTCAGGTCATCCACGAAGGATTGCGGGTCTTGAACTTTCTTTATTTGCAGCAGCTTCCGGAGGGTACCCGGAAACACGTCGGAACAGGTGATAAGAGAGACCCCTTTACGTACGCAATAGCCTACTATCCCGGGAATATTCAGGATTTCTTCGACTTTTGAGTCCAATGTGATCACCACGTCTGCCCCTTGTTCGACTGTTTGGCTCCTTGGATGGACGACAGGGTTTGCGGCGCGCATCCAAGCGGCCGGAAAGAGGCGCCGGCGTACCGCCTGTTTCTACGGCCTTTCGCCCGGCTCTTTTGGCCCGGGCCGCCCCTTGCGCGGGACGAGAGCGTTTCGATGCGGGAAGGCGGGAGGCATCACCGGCTTTCGACCGCCGGTCCGTTCGTTCGCCGCGATGTAAAGCCACGGGTTCGAAGTTCCACCGATGCCCCCCGCCTCAACCTCTTTAGCTTTTCCGTGGTGGAACTCTCACGGCAGCCTGGTACGGGGACCGCTCACGTCAGTACAAACCAAGCTTGCTCTCCGAAAGGCTGATGAAGATGTTCTTCTTCTGCGTGTAGTGTTCCAGCATCATCTTATGGGTCTCACGCCCGATGCCGGACTTCTTGTATCCACCGAAGGGCGCGTGCGCAGGCAGATTGTTGTAATCGTTAACCCACATCCGGCCCGTTTCCACTCCCCTGGCCACCCTGAAAGCGCGGTTGATGTCCTTTGTCCACACTGCGCCCCCAAGACCATATTCGCTATCGTTGGCCATCTTTATCACTTCTTCTTCGGTCTTGAACTTGATGGCGCACACTACCGGCCCGAAGATTTCTTCCTGCGCCACCCGCATCCTGTTGTCCACTTCACTGAGGATGGTCGGCTCCACGAAAGCGCCTTTATCCAACCCGTTGTCCGTGATTCTGCGGCCGCCGCAGGCAATCTTCGCCCCTTCGGTTTTTCCGACCTCTATGTAGCCGAGGATCTTTTCCAACTGCTGCTCGTTGACCTGAGAGCCCATCTGGGTGTCCGGCTTCCACGGGAGGCCGACCTTGACTTTTTGGAAGGCCGCGACCGCCGCTTCCAGGAATTTGTCGTAGATGTCTTCGTGGACAAATGCCCTCGACCCTGCGCAGCAGACCTGTCCCTGGTTGAAAAGGATACCCAGCTCCAGGCCTTCTATGGCCTTCTCCCAGGGAGCGTCCGGGAAATAGATGTTAGCCGACTTCCCTCCGAGTTCCAGTGTGGCCGGAATGAGCCGTTTGGCTGCGGCTTCGGAGATAGTGTAGCCGACCTCGGTGGAACCGGTGAAAGCCAACTTGCGAAAACCTTCATGTTCGAGGATGTAATTACCCGCGACCGACCCTCTTCCCGTTACGATGTTCACCACTCCGGGAGGCAAAACCCCGCTCAGCAGTTTGGCGAACTCCAGCAGGCTCAGGGATGTCGCGGACGAAGGCTTTATCACCACACAATCGCCGGCGGCCAGTGCCGGAGCTATTTTCCAGCATGCCATCAGGAACGGGAAATTCCATGGGATCACCTGTCCCACGACACCGATGGGCTCCCTGAGGATGATGCTCAAGGTGTCTTTGTCGATCATGACGGCCTGGCCTTCCTCGGTCCTGATCGCACTGGCGAAATAGCGGAAGTGGTCCGACCCCAATGGAATGTCAATGCCGGTGGTCTCTCTGATCGGTTTCCCGTTGTCCAAAGTCTCGACCATGGCAAGCTTTTCGGCGTTTGCATCGATCAGGTCGGCGATTTTGAGCAACAGGGCGGCACGATCCTTGGGACTTACATCCTTCCATGTGCCAAAAGCCTTCCACGCGGCCGCAACGGCACTGTCGACGTCCTCCCTGCAAGCGTCTATGCAGGTGGCCAACAATTCCCCATTGGCCGGGTTGTAGGCCCTGAAGGTCTTGCCTTCCTTGCCTTTGGTCCACTGACCGTCAATGAACAGACCATAGTCACTGTCAACAGATCCAGCCATTCGAGTCTCCTTTCATACTGCCAGCTTCATTGCAACGCGAAGGATTCACTTGGAGCGTTATGCTAAAATTTACATAACGCTCCACAAAAAACAAGCCGAATTCTCCCTGGAATTATGGCGGTTCACCGCTTCCCGGACGGATTTCGGCCTCAAGATCATGCGACCGGACCGGGGCGGCCCTCACCTCGGCCGAGGTCTTATCGTCGTGTCTCCGAGGAATGCCAATCGGCGTTGAAAACTGACCCACTTTGGCAGGGTATTGGAAAAGACACTTATACCAGTGCATCCAAACCCATTTAATGCATACTCATCCAGTTGGAATTGCTAGAGAATCGATGGAGGAAAGATGAGAAGTCCCGATCCCCCGCAGCAGAAAATGTTCTTCTACATTTCTGCGGAGAAGCGCATTCCGAAGGGCCATCCCCCGCGGCCGGTCAAGGCGATGGTCGAAGAGCAATTCTTATGGGAGATCGGAGCAGGTCTGCCGGCCTGTTCCTTCTGCTTGGTGCGGCATGTTTCCGGCCCCGTCACATAAATACATGATACGCCGCATTATCGGTTTCTTCGAGATAACGATAGCCCAGCTTGTTGAGAAAGCGATGGTACTTCGAATCTTCGTGGGGCGGTATCTCCAATCCGATCAATACGTTGCCGTAATCACCTCCCTGCATCCGGTAATGAAAAAGCGAAATATTCCAGATTTCGCTCATCGCTTCCAGGAAGCTTCTCAGCGCCCCGGACCGTTCCGGGAACCAGAACCGGTAGAGGACTTCCCGGCGGGCCTCGGACGAACGGCCGCCCACCATGTGCCGGACATGGATTTTAGCCAGTTCGTTGTCGGTGAGGTCGATGCTTTCAAAGCCTTTCCGGGTCATCTGCAATGCAAACGCATGGCGCTCCTGCCCATCCTGAATCGCTATGCCCAGGAGAATATGGGCCCGTTCGCGGCCGGCGAGACGATAGTTCAATTCCGTAATGTTTCGTTCTTTTACCAAATCCAGGCAGAACCGTTTCAGGGAACCGGCCTTTTCGGGGATGGTCACCGCAAAGAGCGCTTCACGCTTTTCGCCGATCTGGGCTCGTTCCGCCACGTGGCCCAGCCCCTCGAAATTCATGTTCGCCCCGGAATTGACCGCCACGAGGGTCTGGCCGGTGATGCCGCGGTCGCGGACATATTTTACGAGGCCGGCGACGCCGAGGGCGCCCGCCGGCTCGGCTATCGAACGGGTATCCTGGTAGATCCGCTTGATCGCGCTGCATATTTCGTCAGTATCGACAAGAACGATCTCGTCCACGAAGCGCCGGCACAGGTTGTAAGTCAGACTCCCCACTTTTTTCACCGCCACGCCGTCGGCAAAAATACCGACCGAATCGAGATGAACCCGATGTCCGGCTTCCAACGACCGGGCCATGGCATTGCTGTCGACGGGTTCGACCCCCACCACCTCCGTTTGGGGACAAATCGCCTTGATGTACGTGGCGATACCGGCAATGAGCCCCCCACCGCCTATCGGTACGAAAATCTTGCCCACCCTTTCCGGGCATTGGCGTAAGATCTCGACGGCTATCGTCCCCTGCCCCGCGATCACCAGTTCGTCGTCGAAGGGATGGACGAACGTCATCTCCTGTTCCTTTTTGAGACGGAGACAATGGGCCGCGGCGTCCGAGTAGCTGTCGCCATGCAGGACTACCCGGGCGCCAAGGCTTCTTACCGCCTCCACCTTGATTTCCGGCGTGGTGCGGGGCATGACGATCACCGCCCGGATCCCCAGTTGCATCGCCGAATAGGCCACTCCCTGAGCATGATTTCCCGCCGAAGCGGTGATGATCCCCCGTCCGCGCTCCTCATCGGACAGATGGACGATCTTATTGTAGGCGCCGCGCAGCTTGAAAGAAAAAACCGGCTGAAGGTCCTCTCTTTTGAACAACACGCGATTGCCCGTGGTTCGGGAAAGCTGCCGGGCCGTATCCAGGGGAGTTTCGACCGCGGCTTCGTAGACCCTCGAAGTCAGAATTCGCCGTACTAACTTATCCATTACAGTCAATGCATCACTCTTTTCGGCCCCACCGGGTTAACCGGCCGCCGGATATTTGAGATCGCCGGTTGCGGCGATTACCGGTTCCCTTCCCGGCAGCCCGTTTCGCCCTCGGCACGATCTTCACCGTGCCGGGCGAAACCGGTCCCCACCGGAAGATAACCGCGTCCAACTCCGCTCGTCTCCGCATTGTTGCAGCCTCCGTGGCCGGTCAGTGAGACAGGCTGACGACGTAGAGGGACAACTGGGGAAAGTAAGTCGTCATCCCGAGGACAAACAGGCAAATGAGCAGAAAGGGCAAAAGAGGCCTGAGCACCTGGTGGATGGGGACGCCCAACATTCTGCAGGCCGTGAACAAGTTGATTGCAAAGGGCGGCGTGATCATCCCGATTTCCAGGTTGAGCAGGACGATGGAGCTGAAATGGACCGGATCGACTCCATAGGCCTTGGCCACCGGCACCAGGATCGGGGCGAAAAGCAGGATGCTGGTATTGGTTTCCAGGAACATCCCGACGACCAGCAGCATGATGTTCACCAGCAGGAGGAACATTTTGCTGGAACTGGTGTATTTCAGCATAAACTCGGTGAGCGAGGCGGAAATCCCGGTGAAAGTGATCATCTCGCTTACCGGGTGGGCGAATGCGATGATCATCATGATCGCCGCCGAGGTCAGGGCGGACGCTTTGGTCACCCGCCAAAAACCTGAATCGGTCCTGGACCGGAAAACGAGAGGGAATATGACCCAGGCGATCAGCAACCCCGCAGCTACCGACACGGCGGCCGCCTCGGTGGGGGTGAAGATCCCGCCGTAAATGCCGAAGATGATAATCAAGGGCATGAGGCAGGCAACCAGGGCTCTCGGCGCGGAACGCCGCACTTCACTCAGGTACGTCGTTATCTGAAAGCGGACCGCAATCTTGGGCTGCTTTTTACCGAAGAGGAAGTAGTTCAAGACGATGTACAACCCCCCGAGCAAGACTCCCGGCCCCGCCGTCGCCAGCCACACATCGGCCACCGGCAGATTGGCGGTCAGCGCATAGATGACCCCGGGCACGCTCGGGGGGATCAGGATGCCGAGGAAGCCGGACGCCGCGATCAAGCCGGTCGAATACGGTTTGTTGTAACCGTTTTTGACCATCTCGGGCACCATGATTCCGCCGATGGCGGTGACGGTCGCCAGCGAAGACCCGGTGACGCTCCCGAAAAGCATCGAACCGACCACGGCCACCGCTCCCAGGCTGCCACGCAGCCGCTGCAACACCGCACCGATGAAATTGAGAAGAGCGGAGGAGATCCCGCCATGCGCCATCAGGTCCCCCGCATAGATGAATCCCGGTATGGCCAGAAAGGCAAAGGAATCGACACCGCTGAAGGCGGACGTCGGCATGATGCCCAGTTTAAGATTGTCTACGGCCAGAATGACCATGGTCCCCAGTGCCATGCTGAACGGAAGCGGCACCCGGAGGACACCAAAACCAAGAAATACGACGAGGAAAAGGACTAGCAAAACCAATACTACACCTCGCTTTCCCATTTGAGGCCGAAAGTATTGTTGATGATCTTTATGAGATAATGGACGATCATCAAACAGGTCCCCAGCAGCATCGCCCCCACTACCACCGCAACGGGAAATCCCATTGCAGGGGAGAGCTGGTCGGTCGTTTGCATTTCCCTGTAAAAGCGATATGTGAGCGAGGCAAACACGGAAAGTACACCCAAAGTTGCGATATCGGCTGCCAGCCAGATCCAGTAATTGATTCTCTCCCGCCTTTTATCGTCCTTGATCATCTCCAGGATTGAATCAATTATGGTGATAGTGATATGGCTCCTGTCTTTAGACACCAGGGCTGCACCAAGGAAACTGGATACTACGAACAGATACCGAATCAGTTCTTCCGACCATGGCAAGGCGATTTCCAGCCAGTACCTGAAGATAACTTGCACCACCATAAGAGCCAGCATGACATTGAAGGTGATCAGGGTAATGAACGTCTCCAACATTGCCAGTTTCTCTTCAATCCATGCCAGCCATGGCACAATGCCGTAATCACCATTTTGACTTGAGTTTACCATTTCAGTTCTCTCTCATGGCGNNGTTGACGTCGCTCGGTTTTTCACCCCCACCCAGCCTCCCCCATCAAAGGGGGAGGAGCCTAAAGTCAACAGCATTGGCCACCCGGATCGGGCCATAAGGTTCAGGCAGAGATGTTCCGCATTCTGCCCGCCCCCGGTCCGGGCCGATGGCACGATTCGGATCGCGGATGGCGACGACCTCATTGCGTTCGAGACCGGCATGATGGGTTCCGCTTCGCTTCATCCGTCCTCCGCCAAACCGGGGCCATAAAGGATGGGTAAGGCGAAGGAAACCCATTGATCGTCATCGGCCTGTCCTGATCGCAAATCGGTTATGAAAAGCCTCCCCTTTCGATCCCTTATCCAATCGTTTCTTGTTACTTTTCAAGTTTGTACTCGGAAATGATCCGCTTCATCACGTCTTCGCCATACTTGGCGGTGATGCTCTTATTGTTGATGACCTTCCAGGCGACTTCGCGAAATCTCTTATCCAACTCGGGGGTCGTTTCGCTGATCTCCATACCGCCTTCCTTCATTTTTACCAGGTAGTCGTTGACATCCTGGCGGTTCCTGGCTATCTGCCATTTACCCGCCTCTTCGGCCGCCCCCTGGATGATCTTCTTCTGCTCCGGGCTCAACGAACTCCATAAGCCCTTGTTGATGAAAATGGCGCCGCCGCTATAAGAGTGGCTCGTTTTCGTGAGGTACTTTTGAAACTGGTAAAATCCGTAGGCGTAGGTCAGGATGGCCCCGTTGTCCTGCCCGTCAACGGTCCCGCGCTGGAGGCCGGTAGATACTTCCGTGATCCCCATGGGGGTCGGCATGACCCCCAGTTCTTTAAAAAACGCAATGAACATGGGCGTCTCGACCGTCCGGATCTTTAGCCCCTTCAGGTCTTCCGGTTTGAGGACCACGTGCCTGGAGTTCGTCAGCCATCGATAGTCGTTTTCCAGCCAGGCGAGGAAATGCAGCCCTTTCGCCTCCATGCGCTGCTTGACCACGTCCCCCATCCAACCGTTGAAATAGTCCGTATCGACATCTTTATAGGTAGGAAAAAGGTAAGGGAGATTAACAAACCCGATCTCGGGGATGACGGTGCTGATCCCTATGTCGCTGATCCAGCCCATTTCCAGAGTGCCGGCCTGGACCATCTGGGTCATTTTTGTCTCGTTGCCGAGAACCCCGCCGAACATCCGCATCGTCTCAATTTGGCCCTTGGATTCTTCCTGCACCTTCTTCATGAAAATATCCGCCGCTTTGTACCGGGAGTGTTCGGGGCTGGAGCTGGCTCCCATGTGCAAAAGAATTTTTTTGTCGGCCGCCGCCCCCTGCCCCGGAGCCACAGAGAACAGGAAAAGTGCAATTATCCCGAGCGCCACGAACCCTTTTGTTCTCCTCATTGTCCTCACTCCTTTTCCTTGTTGTTGTTTTAAAAACGGTCGAGCATCCTGCCCCCTCTAAAAAATCAGACTTTTGCAAACTCTTCAGAACCGAAGAAAAATGAACTCAATGTGCTTCTCTTGCGTTCCAGTGCCGAGGTATCGGCCCATCCCCGCGGCTTGAAGTGAAAAACCGGCTGAAGCCCCTCCCTCCTGATCGTCTACGCAACCGCCGGCGGTCCGGAAAACCAGGCGGGCCGTAGCCGGAGGAGCTTCAACCGCGATTTTGCAGACTTTCGGGTCCGGAATTGGCCGTAATTTTCTCATCCCGGTCCTTTTCACCGGCATCGGCGGCCGTTACGCCGCCTGGCCGGTCGAACACTTGACTCCCATGACATCGCCGTCGCCTACCAACCGGCCGCGGCTCACCGCGTAGATGTCCTCGATGACCAGGTTGTATCCGGCCTTTCTGTTTTCCCGCCTTTCCCGGCCCGCAATTTTTTCCTTGTGATATTCCACCAGTGATTTATCGAAGGGCAGGTTGCCGTGGCTGAGAAAGCGGATGGCCCCCTCGGCATCCCGCAGCGGCATGGCGCGGCCGGCATTCTGCAAACTCGGAGCGAACGGCACGTCGAGAACTCCGCTCTTGAAGGCGCGCACGCAACCCACGGCGATATCGCCGTCTCCGAGCTCCAGCACCTTGTCCAAAATCGAACAGGTTTCGAGCTTGATTATTTCTATTTCTTCCTGCAGGCGGTGGCTGTCGAGCGGGTAAGTCTGGTTGCTCAACAGGCCGATGACCTGCTTGGTGGCCTTGATCCCCCCGGCGTTGGCTTCCTTGGTGGGGATGCCCATGGCTTCCTGAGGGGACTTGACGATGACCTGCTGCGCGCCTCCCAGCGCCGCCGTGGCCGCCCCCAGGACGATGACGCCGTAAGCCGCCGTTTCGTCGTGAGGAAAAGCGCTCATCCACTGGTCGAACTTGGCGCTCAATCCCATCGTGTAGCCGAATCTGTCCAAATACTGCTGGCCCAGTTCGTTGAGCATGCGGATGGCCGCCACGTCCTGCAGCACATTCCCGCCCTGCCCGTAGCTGATGCACATGTTCGGCACCCCCTGCTCGGCCCCCAGCAGGGCTTCGATGATTCCGACCGACAGCGATATGCAGGGGGGGACCAGCGTGCCGGTCAGCGCGCCCGATTCCTCGCGGTGCAGGATAACGCCGCGGTCCGCGTAGTAGCCGATCAGGCGGTCGATATACTGCCAATTCTTGAGCGATACCTCCAGCGGCACGTCTTTGCTGTACACGACGTTGAAACATACCCCGCCGCCGTTGTAGTCGGTCATGCCGCCGGCAAAGGCCACTTCGGCCAGGATGCGGCCGTCCACCGAACCGTGTTTGCAGGTGATGGGCAGATCGACCGCCTCGACGACCTTTCGGCACCCCTTGACGCCGATGTTGACGACCGGAAACCCGTTCAGGAGGGAACGCCCCTGCTTGTAGCTTTCGCTGATCCCTTTTTCCACCTCATTGAATTTCAGGTTCCGGGTATAACTGTCCACGGTGGCGGGCAGCAGGTCGGCACCGGCGTCCTGCAGGAACCGCAACAATTCGATCTGGCCTTCCACCGTGGCGACGCCGCCCCGGAACGCCACCAGCGTTTTGCCGGCGGTCTTCGCCGCCGCCAGCAAACGGGCGGTATTTTTCATCCGGGGCATTGCCAGGTGATACGCCACTGCCTCGTCGAGGTCCACCTCGGCCCCGGTGGGCCACATCGGCAGCACCTCCTCCCGCGCCTTCAAGAAGACGTCTTCATCCCATTTTTTGTTGGACAGTTCCACTTTGAATTCGGCCATTAACCAACTCCCTCCTCAGTCGATCTGATTCATTCAACAACCATCCCGCAACGGCGCGAAATTCTTTTTCATGATCCGCAACGCGGTGTCCGGGTGTGTTTCCGCCAACAATCCCATGGCGTACAGCACATAGCTCCGGTCCAGGTAAAAAGCCGGCTCGCGCGGTTTCAGGATGAGCGGGTCTCGGGGATCGAACAGGACTCCCCGCAGGATGGAAAGAGGGGAATCCGATTGCACCAGCGGCCCCCCCGTCCCGACGACCACTTTCACCCCGGTAAGATCCTTTCCGTACTGGACAAAACCGGTTCCCGCCGGAGAATAGTAGTGTTCCAGCCTGCCCGCGTGCCGCTTGATGGCGATATCGACGGCGCAATAGGCCATTGACCGGTCCAGGGCGATTTCATCCTCGTTTTCCGGCACGTGAGATGTATTGGTGCTCAGATACCGGATCTTTTCCTCGATAAACCGTTCCCCCAAACCGGATATTTCACCGAGGCGGCCGGCACCGGCCGTCTCCAGTATCGACAAGGCATTGTACCGGACTCCCAGGTCGCCCTCGACCGTCCTTTTGATATATGATTCGGGTATTCCTTTCAGGATAACGTTACTTTGCGCGGGTTTGCCGAAACCGATCGAATGAACGTCCGTGGTCGCTCCCCCCACATCCACCACGACGAGGTCCCCAAACCCCGGTTCGGTCTTCGTGCCGTCTGCCAGCAGCCGGGCGGCCTGCAGCACCGCCGTGGGGGTGGGCATCAGAATGCCGTCGAGGTAAACCATGGCCTTATCAATCCCCTTGCTGTGGATGATCCGGTCCAGGAACACCTCTCTGATGGTCCGACGGCTCGGCTCGATGTTCAACTCCTGAACGCCGGGGAGCACGTTGGCCGTGATGCGGACGTCCTTGCCGGCCTTGCGGAATATTGAGCGCACGGTATCCTGGGCCGCCTTGTTCCCGGCCATGACCACCGGGACGTCCAGGGGGGACTCGGCGATAACCCGGGCGTTGTTGACGACAAAATCCAGGTTTCCTCCGTCCGTGCCGCCGGCCAGCAGGATAACATCCGGTTTTTTGGAAATGATTTCTTCTATTTCACTGCCGGTGAGGCTATAGGCATACGCACCCACCAGTTTTGCTCCGGCGCTCAAGGCCGCCAGGCGGGCGGCTTCCACGGTCAGTTTGGGGACCAGCCCCACCGCCACCATGCGCAGGCCGCCGGCCGCGCTGCTGCAGGCAAACTTCCGCTCGGCCGTCAGTTCATCCACCCCGAGGTTCTGCTTCAGCATCTCCAGGGCGCGCCCCAGCCCGAGCATGACATCCGTGTCCACCGTGGTGAACGATTTGGCGGTGCCCACCACCTCTTCCCGCTCGATGTCCACGGCGGTAACTTTGGTGAAGGTACTGCCGAAATCGATAAACAGAGAAAGTTGCATCACGTCTTCACGCCCCCAGGCCTAAATCTTCTTTCAACCATTCTACGATTTCGCCCGGCATCGTCCTTTCCGACCCCACCCGGTCAAAGCCCATATCCAAAAACTTGCGCCTGACCGCTTCCGGGTCCTGTTTCCCGACCACGAGGTTGCCGCCCACGTAGAGTTTGACCCTGTCCAGGCCGGCCTCGACGCACTTTTCCTTCAGCCCCTGGCAGTCCAGCTCTCCGTGCCCGTAGACCGAACACACCAGGATGGCCTCCGCGTCGGTTTCCTTGGCCGCGTCGATAAAATCCTCCTGGGAGGTGAAAATCCCGAGATTGACCACATCGAACCCTTCTTCCCGCAGTGCAAACTCGATCACCCTGTTTCCGACCACATGAATGTCCGCCCCGATGACCCCCAATATCACAGTGCATTTTCTCATCGTTTCACCCTCGTATGCTCACAGTGCTTTCGCCGGCTGGTCCTTCAGCAAGTAGAGGTTTTCTATCTCCCTCACCCTCGCGACCCCCATCAGCAGATTGAACTCCTCAAAGTCATACAGGTATTCCATGACGTTATTGGTGCTGCCGGTTTCCATCAGTTGCCCGAATATGGTGAACAGCGCCTTGGTCTCCGCCAGCACGCTGGCGACGGGAAAGATGGCGATCTTGTAGCCGATCCTTTCCAGCTCGGCGGCAGGCAGTTGCGGAGTTCGGCCCCGTTCGACGATGTTGGCCAGGGTGGGCCTGGGCATGGACCGGTTGATGTATTCCATTTCCTCAACCGATTCGGGCGATTCGATGAATATCACGTCCGCCCCCGCCTCCGTGTACGCGAGTCCCCGCCTGATGGCTTCCTCGATACCGTACTTGGTGCGGGCATCAGTCCGCGCTATTATTACCAGGTCCTCATCGCGGCGAGCTTTCACGCTGGCCTCGATTTTCCCCACCATCTCGTCCACCGACACTATTTCACGGCCCAGCATGTGGCCGCACCGCTTCGGCATGACCTGGTCTTCGAGCTGTATGGCCGCCACTCCGGCCTTCTCGAATTCCTGCACCGTCCGTATGGTATTGATAACGTTGCCATAACCGGTGTCGGCATCGGCGATCACGGGAATAGTCACCGCGCCCACGAGGTTATGCATGTGGCTGACCATCTCCGTCATTGTCATCAGCCCCACGTCCGCCTGGCTGATCTGACTGGCGGATGCGCCGTATCCCGTGGCATACACGGCTTTAAAACCCACCTTTTCGATGATTCTGGCCGAAACGCAGTTATGGGCTCCCGGAGCAACGATGATTTTATCTGCTTTCAACATGTCGCGCAGAGCTTTACGGGGTGAATTCAAAGTACCTTCCTCCTCTCGGAAACTACATCGGGGATTAGATGCGCCGATCCCATACCATTTGAGTTTAGTGATCGAAGTGCCGGATGCCGCCTTTCGGAGTCGACCGGACCGGCATGCCTGCAACTTTCATGGAGGCCGGTTGCGATCCGTTATTTATCATCCGGGCACGATGTCTGTTCGGACTCCCGTCGATGGACGCTTTTGCAGGGGTTGTGCCAGGCATATAGACATGGAATCCGATGGAGGGACGGTCGTTTTAGAAGGCGGGGGTTACGGGGAGTTCCTCCAAGCTGCGCGGCTGTCCCGAGACGTGCTCATTTCCGCTCGGGGTAATGAATTGCGGGGATATTGCAGAGTGGTTCGCATCCGTGGCACTCATGATTTCACGGCCCGCATTCCGGGGGAATCGGGCATGGGGCTGAAGACGCTGGAACCGGCGAAGCGTTTTGCTAATGTTTCAAAAAGCGTTTCACAGTTGTTGCAACTGTTACTTTCCGGGCGTGTTACCGTTTCCGGCGGGGATCGGTCCGCCTATTCGATGTTGAGCTGGCGCAGTTTACGCCACAGGGTGGTGCGGCTGATCCCGATCTTTTTGGCCACCGCGGACCGGTTGCCGGATGCTTCCTCCAGCAGCTCGATCAGGTTCTCCCTCTCGCGCCGGTGGTCCTGCCTGGCCGCCTTGTGGCCCAACAGCTTCTCCAGCAGGCTCCCGAACGATTCCCCCCCGTCGTACAAAACGCCCAGCCTTTCCACCACGTTGCGCAGCTCCCGCACGTTGCCCGGCCACCGGAACTCCGCGAACAGCGGGTTGTTCGCAATCCTGGCGATCACCGCCGGCGGCAGCTCCGGACGAAATTCCTTCAGGAACCTCCTGACCAGCAGCGGGATATCCTCCTTGCGCTGCCACAAAGGCGGCAGCCGGATCTCCAGCACGCTCAAGCGGTAGTACAAATCCTCACGGAACTGGCCGTTTTTGAGCAGCTCCCACAGGTCTTTATTGGTCGCGGCTATGACCCTGATATCGACGGGCAGGATGCGCTCGCCGCCGATTCGCAGCACCTCGTGCTCTTCGAGGACCCGCAACAAACGCGACTGGATGGATATGGGCATCTCGCCGATCTCGTCAAGAAAGATCGTACCGCTGTGAGCGAGCTCGAACAATCCCCGTTTGCCGCCTTTTTTCGCTCCGGTGAACGCTCCCTCCACGTAGCCGAACAGTTCGCTTTCCAGCAGGCTGGGCGGCAGAGCGGCGCAGTTTATCGCCACAAACGGCCGTTTGGCCCGTCTACTGGCATTGTGTATGGCTTGGACGAACAACTCCTTGCCGGCTCCGGATTCCCCCAGAATCAATATCGTCGATTCGCTCCTGGCAAACCTCAGCGCTTCGCTCTTGACCTCTTTCATGATCCGGCTGTGTCCGATGATGTCGTTGAAGGTATTCTTGGCCACGAACCCCTTGACGTAGAGTTTCTCCCGGATCTTTTCCTCCGCCTCCTGGATCATTCCCACATCTTTGAAAGTGGCCACGGCCCCCACCACTTCCCCCTGGACCACTATCGGGACGCGGTTGGTAAGGATTTTCACATCGCCAAGCGACTGGATCTGGTTGATCTGCGACTGCTGTGAGTTGATGACGTAGTTGAGCCGGCTGCCTTCCAGGACGGTATCGGCCGGCTTGCCCAGAGCGTCTGCCGGTGCAATGCCGGTGATCTTTTGGGCGATGGGATTGAAAAAAGTTATGGTCCCGCGGGCATCGGTGGCCACTATCCCTTCGTAAGCAAAGTTCATGATGGTCTGCAGTTCTTCCGCCTTGGCGATCTCCTTTCTTTTGGTCTGGGCGATCTTGACCGCCGATTCCAGCGCCCGCAGCAACCCGTCCTCCGAGTAGATGAAGAAGCTGGCCAGACCTTTTTCCTTCGCCTGCTCGCACACGAGGCTGCCGCCGATGATGGCGGTGACCCCTTTCCTTTGGAGCCCTTCGATCACCGCGCCCAGTTCGTCAAAGTCGTCGAAAGTAGCCTGTTGCACCTTAACGGCGAAGGTGTTGAGCACTTTATCGAGGTAGGCCAGGGTTTGATGATAGGTGATGACCGCCACGTTGTTTGAAACCTGCATGGCTTGCTCCAATGCCAGCAGGAAATCGAACCCGGTCACCCTCACTTCCACCAGGGGCGCTTCCAGGTGTTTGGAAAGCAAATAGCAGTTGGACCCCGCCGAGATGAACACGTCCGCCTCGTTGTTTTCTTCCATGGACCTGGCAATATTGAGCGCGTCGTCAAACAGGGCGTCGACGATCTCGATATTGATCCCGGGCGGCGGACTGAAATTTGCTTTCTGGAACAGTAAGGAAAGTTTGCGGTAGCTTATCAAAGCAATCGTTGTCGCCATCGATTCTTCCCATCAGGGCTGGAAACCTCCAATGGCTTTTTCCAAAACCCGTCGATTCGGCTTGTGCCACAAAATATGCTGATATCTCTGTCTCTTCTTTCCCATGTCCACACCAGCAGCCATGATGAGTGGTTTCAGACCGGAGCACAAGAAGAAATTGAGAACAGCGTTCCACGCCGCCGCGGCACTATTTACCAGTACCGGCAAAGCTGGACCCACCCGGAGCGGGACCGGACTCGCTGCCGCAACTGTAAACACCCCGGGCCCAAACTGTTCAAAATCGCCGCACGGATAGTCAAAGCGTGCGGCGCATCCTCCTTACCATGCCCCCCGGACCTATCCCTTATCGACACCTGTCGTGCCGCCGCGCTGCAAAATATCAGGCAAATGCCGCTCCGATGCTTTCCGGAACGGTGAGAAGCCTGCCGCACCTGCCACAATGGCCATGATGGTAGACGTTGACGAAGTCGGGAAGATTTGCCAGGTTGCGGTTGAACCAGTCGAACGCCTTGAAGGAAGGGGCCTCCTGGCTGACCCGGGATCTTTTGGTCCGGCGAAACTCCGATTCGAAAATTGCTCCGATGTAGCGGTAGGCATTCTCGTTATCCGGTCCCGAAAGGACGCTTACGAAGTACAGCTCTTTTCCCGGCTCATCGCACCGGTTGACTTTGAAGGTGAACCGGTTGCCGGTCCTCGAGTTCTCGGCAGTAAATAATGCCTTACCAGCCTTCACAAACGTCTGGGGCTCTGAAAGCTTGTGCTCTTCCATCC
>LUZZ01000156.1 GCA_001603845.1 Syntrophobacterales bacterium Delta_01
CATTGTGCCCCCTATTGGGAGCACATTATATAGATTTATTTCTGAGATGCAACACTAGAACCCACCAGTATTCATTCGATCAAATCGTGCTGCCCGGCGACCAAGAGCGATTTATTCACGTTCCCAGTTCGCCCGAACATGATTTGATTGAGATTTCCCCGGATATACGGCACTCGCTGACTGACATCGGTCTCGAAGTCTCAACCGGGCCGGTTGTGGACTTCCGGCTAAAGGAGTACCTCAGACAAACGCCTGGAAAAGACACCGTACCGTTGCTTTACCATGCTCATTTTGCCGGGCAATCGGTTGCATGGCCTAAGCTTGGCATGAAGAAACCGAACGCCATAGTTCGGAATGGCGAAACGGAGAAGTGGCTTTATCCGACCGGCTGTTATGTGGTGGTCAAGCGGTTTTCATCCAAAGAAGAAAAACGCCGCCTGGTGGCGACCGTGATTTACCCGCGTCACTTCAAAAGCTCGATGCTCGGCCTGGAGAACCACTTAAATGTTTTCCATTCGGGCCGAAAGGGTATCCCGCAAGATGTTGCTCGCGGGCTTGCCCTATTTCTGAACTCCACGCAGGTTGACGAACAATTCCGCCGTTTCAGTGGGCATACACAGGTAAACGCTACCGATTTGCGTTTGCTGAAATACCCCAGCCGTGAAACACTTGCTGGGTTTGGAGCCTGGGCAAGCTCAAACGGCCAACTAACCCAAGGAGACATTGACCACAAAATAGAGAGCCTTTCATGCCAGAAAGCGACCACGTAAAAGACGCCTTGGACATTCTCTCTCAACTTGGACTTCCCCGCGCACAACAAAACAACCGGTCTGCCCTTTGCCTTTTGGCACTGCTCAACCTGCCCCCTGACAAGGAATGGCGAGAAGTCGAAAGCCCGTTGATGGGCATAACGCCCATGATGGAGTTTGCCAGCAGGCACTACGGAAAGCAGTATGCGCCCAACAGCCGCGAAACCTTCAGGCGTCAGACAATCCACCAGTCTGCCATGGGGCGGCACTTTTCTGAAATAGCCTGGGAGACAGAGGTTTGGGTTGCCGAAGCCCCCTCACATCTGATCCATTTCAATGGTCCTCGTTTTTTGGGGCCGTACTGATTGAAATCACTTTGGCCCACCGAAAGACAACATGCTAGTACCGGAATATTCTATTCCGGCTCATGGTCGGGTAAGTTCTTCGCCCGGCAAGAAAATCTTCAAGAATTTCTTGATCGGGGGCAGGTCTCAGAAGGGCTTACGGGGAGGCACTTTGCGGCCTGCTAGCTATGCGTTAGCACGAAAAGAAATTGGGCAGCCAGCTTAAAAGTGCTGACGGCCCAATTTTAACGAGATAGCGGGGCGTGGATTTGAACCACGGACCTTCGGGTTATGAGCCCGACGAGCTACCTGACTGCTCCACCCCGCGCCAACGACAACTTTATTACTATATCCAACGTGCTCGCGGATGTCAACGACTGTTCGGCTTCGGCTGGATAAAATATCGCACCGGGGGGTTCCGGCGTCCGAATTCCGGGCGGAGAAAGGGGCAGGGACCGCCCCTGGGCGCAAGGCGGCCCCTATCTTGTTCAAGGGTTGTCATTCCTGATCGTGCCGGATTTTAGTCGAAGTCGATTATCATGTCGGCTTCATTGCCGCACACTTTGCAGGTGTAGGTTTCTTTCTGCTTCTTGGTTACTTCGCCGCTGGGGCCCGGGATTTCCACCATCTTGCAGGTAACCGTCATTTCTGCTTCGTTCCCGCACTTTTCACACATGCAAACTTCTACTCTGTCGGCCATTGAGTGTCTCCTTTGGAAAGTTATTAGAGAATGCGCCTGGATCGCCGGCATAGTGCTCTTTGCCTGCCCACGGAATATAAATCGTGATGTGCCCCATGGGAATAACGGCGATGGATTTTATTGTTCTCAAATTTGCCTTCCGTAAGAAATATTACCGGGCTCCGCAGCCGTCGCCGGAGTGACAATTTTTACCCGCGGTGTGGCATGCACGAAATCAGATAGTTATTATGCCGATGATGTACCGTCGATTCGTTCGCGACCTGCTGCGGGCGGCAAGGTGCAGCCGCGACGCTGTTCAATGCTTCGCCCCACGCCCCGCGTCGACTTTACGATCACCCGGTTCGTCTTTGTTAAACGACTGGAAGACAGCCCCGGGTACGCGGGAATTTCCATAAATTGTGGAAGGAGGATTTTAAAAGATGAAACTTGATTTTGCCGGAAGTGCAAACAGGAGGTTTGTCGCTGTTTTTGCCGTTTGCCTGCTTGTTGCGGCGGCGTTCAATGTGCCGCGGGTTTATGCCCAGACCAACCTCATCACCGCCATACAGGATGTGGCCAAAAAAGCCATCCCGGCGGTGGCCCACGTGGAAGTCACCGAAAAACAGGAAGTCGAGAATCCTATGCTGCCTTTCGCCGACGATCCGTTTTTCCGTTACTTCTTCGGAAATCCCAAAACGCCGCGAAACTACGAGCGGGTCATCACGGGCCTGGGAAGCGGCATTCTGATGGACAGCCAGGGACACATCCTGACCAACAGCCACGTGGTGCGCGGCGCCACCAAGATAAAAGTGCTGCTGTCGGACGGGCGGGAATACAGCGGGGATTCGGTGAAGGTGGTGGGAACCGATCCCAAGACCGATCTGGCGGTGATCCAGATTATCAGCAAGGACTCCTTTCCCTACGCCACTTTCGGGGATTCGGACAAAGTGGAAATCGGACAGTGGGTGGTGGCCATCGGGCAGCCCCAGGGCCTCGACCAGACGGTTACCCAGGGAATCATCAGTGCGAAGCACAGGCGAGGGATTGCCAACCCCACCAGCTATGAGGACTTCCTGCAAACCGATGCGGCAATCAATCCCGGCAACAGCGGCGGACCGCTTCTGGACCTCAACGGGGAAGTCATCGGCGTCAACGCCGCCATCATGTCCCGTTCGGGAGGGTTCGAAGGCATAGGGTTCGCCATTCCCAGCAACATGGCGCTGCATGTGGCCCGGCAGCTCATCGCCACCGGGAAGGTGGAACGCGCCTGGATGGGGATAAGCATCCAGGATCTCACCCCGGAGCTGGCGCGCTCCTTCAAATTGCCTTCCACCAGGGGGGCGCTGGTCGCCAGTGTCATAAGCGGCAGTCCGGCCGAGAAGGCGGGCATCCGGCAGGGTGACGTCATCGTCCAATACAATGGCAAGGACGTGCGGGACGCGGGTTCTTTCCGCAACATGGTGGGGACCGCAACCATTGACAGCACGGTGCCCGTCACGGTGGTCCGGAACGGTGCGAAAAAGGAAATCCGGGTCACGCTGGGCAGCGAAAAGGGAGAAGTGCAGGCGTTGAGGGAATCGGTCAAGGACCGCTACGGAGTGGTGGTCCGGGCGGTCAACCGCAAGGAAGCCAGGCGATTCGGACTGGAAAGGCGCACGGGAGTGATCGTCACCAGCGTTACGCCCAGCGGCGTCTTTGGCAAGGCCGGCGTCGAACCGGGTGACATCATCCTGCAGGTAAACGACGAGCAGGTGAGCAGCGAGGAAGACTTTGCGGCGGCCCTCGGCGCCGTTCCGTCGCATACGCGGATCGTGCTGACCGTGGTGGACCACCGTTCGGGCTCAACGGCATCGCTCATGCTGATGACTCCGTAAAGGCTGCCGGTCCCCCGTGGACTGGAACCGCAAGTCTGACGGCCGTGGAAGGGAGCTTCCGCGGCCGTTTCTTTTTCCGTGCGGGTGGGGGGCCGGCATCTTTCCGCTGTTGATTGCGGCGCATCCGGGATTCGCCATTTACCATCCTTGAAATCAGTTGTATAGGTAGTGCGGAAGCGGACCGGCCGGCGGTTCGGAATCGATACCGGCGATCAGTGGAGCCTTTTCGTGGCAGCAAAGATACTGCGGATTTTATTGATATTGGTGGTCGTGGGGTCGGCCGTCGCGGTCTACTTCTATTATTTCGAAAAACGGGAACAAAAAGGGCTCTTCCTTTCCGGCAACATGGAGGTGACCGAACTGCGGCTGGGCTTCAAACAGCCGGGGCGCATCGAGACCCTGGATACGGATGAAGGCCGGAGGGTGGGGCAGGGGGACCGGCTGGCCTCGCTGGACTGCAGGGAACTCGAATACGTGGTGAACCAGAACCGGGCCGCGGTGCAGGAAGCCCGGGAACGGCTGTCGGAAAACAGGGCCGGGTTTCGGAACCAGGAAATCGAGCAGGCCGGGGCCGCGCTCCGGCTGGCCGAAGCGGAACTGGTGAAGCTCAAAAAGGATTATGAACGGGCGGATGCTCTGCGAAGGGGCGGCGCGGTGCCCGTTTCGGGCTACGATACCGCGTTGAGCGCCTACCAGGCGGGGCTTGCGCGGCGTGACGAGGCCGCGGAGAAGCTGAGCCTTCTTCGGGAAGGCACCCGGAAAGAGGAGATCAAGGCCTCGGAGTACCGCCTCCGGCAGGCGGAAGCCGCCCTGGGCGCCGCCGAGCAGAGGTTTGACGACTGCGTGCTCTATGCGCCGATCTCGGGCCTCATTCTCAGAAAAGACGCGGAGCTGGGGGAAAGCATTGTGGCGGGGACGCCGGTTTTCGTGCTGGGGGATCTGGCAAATCCCTGGATTCGGGTCTACGTCAAGGAGGACAAGCTGGGGCTGGTAAAGATCGGCCAGAAAGCGGAAGTGACCACGGATACCTATCCCGGCAAAATATACGACGGCACCGTGAGTTTTATCTCGTCCGAAGCGGAATTCACTCCGCGAAACGTCCAGACCACCGAGGAGCGCGTGAAGCTGGTGTTCGCGGTGAAGGTCAAGGTCAAAAATCCGGCCCAGGACCTGAAGCCGGGCATGCCGGCCGATGTGAGGCTTCTGGTCGATGAGTGAGGAGCCCGCGATACGGTGCCGATCGCTTTCGCACAGCTTCGGCCGGCTCAAGGCGCTGGACGGGCTGGACCTGGAAATCCGGCGCGGCGAACTCTACGGGCTGGTGGGGCCTGACGGGGCGGGTAAAACGACCACCATGCGGCTGCTCACCGCCATTTTGAAGCCCGGTTCGGGCGAGGCGTGGGTGGCGGGATATTCCGTCAGCGGGCAGCCCGAAAGGGTGAAGGAAAAGATCGGGTACATGTCCCAGCGGTTCGGGCTCTACGAGGACCTGACCGTTATCGAAAACATCCACTTCTACGCCGATCTTTTCGAAGTGCTCAACAGCGCGCGCCCCGCCCGCATCGAGCGGCTCCTGGGCTTCAGCAACCTCACCCCGTTTCAGGACCGGCTTGCCGGAAACCTCTCCGGCGGGATGAAACAGAAGTTGGGCCTGGCCTGCGCTCTCATCCACACGCCCGAAGTGCTTTTCCTGGACGAGCCCACCAACGGCGTCGATCCGGTGTCGCGGAGGGATTTCTGGAAAATCCTCTATGACCTTCTGAAGGAGAAAATCACCATATTCCTTTCCACCGCCTACCTCGACGAGGCCGAGCGGTGCGGCCGGATCGGCCTGATGCATCGCGGCAGGCTCCTGCTCGAAGACCGGCCCGACCGGGTGAGGCGGTCGCTCAATATCCGAATGATCGAAATCCGGCCCGACGACATCCGCCGGGCGGCCGGTATCCTGAGAACGGCCGAAGGCATCACCGCCATGAGCGTCTACGGGGACAGGATTCACCTGGGGTTCGAGAAAACGGCCGCGGCGGAACCCGTTTTCCGTTTGCTGGAAACCGCCGGGATAACGGTCGGCACCCGCCGGGAAATCGTGCCGTCCCTGGAAGACGTTTTCATTTCGATGGTAGAAAGGTAAATCCGGGCATTCCGAAATCGAGGGATCGGGGGAATTCGGGGATGGGTGGAAATGGCTGAAGCCGGAATAGCCGTCGAGGTGAGCGGGCTGCGGCGCACGTTCGGAAATTTCGTGGCCGTGGACGGCATCAGCCTCCGGGTGCAAAAGGGAGAGATTTTCGGTTTTTTGGGGCCGAACGGCGCGGGCAAATCCACCACCATCCGGATGCTTTGCGGCCTCCTGATGCCCACCGGGGGAGGCGGGAGCGTTGCGGGCTTCGACATCGTGCGCCAGTCGGAGCAGATAAAGCAAAACATCGGGTACATGTCCCAGAAATTTTCCCTCTACGACGACCTCACGGTGGAGGAAAACATCCGGTTTTTCAGCGGAATATACAGCGTTCCCAAACAGGTCCGGCGGGAACGCGCCGAGATGGTGCTCTCCATTTCCGGGCTCGAAGACCGTCGGGCGGATTTGACGAAAAACCTGCCCACCGGGTTCAAACAGAGGCTGGCCCTGGGGTGTGCGGTCATTCACGAACCTTCCGTCCTATTTCTGGACGAGCCCACTTCCGGGGTGGACCCCGTGTCGCGCCGCAATTTCTGGAAGCTGATCTACGACATGGCGGGGAAGGGGACCACCGTTTTCGTGACCACGCACTACATGGATGAAGCCGACTACTGCGGGAGGCTCGCCCTGATCTACCGCGGCAAGGTCATCGCCGAAGGGACCCCCGCGGAGCTGAAGAGCAGGTTCATGACGCGCGAGGTGTTGGAAATAGCGCTCGACCGGCCCGTGGAGGCCATGGAGGCCCTGTCCGCCGCCGGGATGGAGACGGCGATATTCGGCAGCACGCTCCACGCCGTGGTGGACGACGGCCGGGCCGCCGCCGTGGAGATCGAAAAGGTGCTGGGGGAAGCGGGAATCGAGGTCGGCAAAATCGAAGCGATCCCGCCGTCTTTGGAAGACGTTTTCGTGACGTTGATCGAGACGTCGTAGGAGGGCGGCGGCGCGATGAGTCCTCTCAGGATCAGGGCGATTGCCAAAAAGGAGTTCATCCAGGTCTGGCGGGACCCGTTCAGCCTGCTGATGGCCTTCTTCATGCCCGTCATGCTGCTGGTGATCTTCGGCTATGCCATAACCCTGGATGTCAACCGGATCCGCACCGTGGTCTACGACCAGGACCAAAGCTACGAAAGCCGGGACCTGGTATCGCAGTTCCGGGATTCCGGCTATTTCGACGTCATCGCGTATCTCGATGATTCGCGGGAAATAGACCGCAACCTGGACAGCGGCACGGCTTCGGCCGCGTTGTGGATACCCCGCGATTTCGCGAAGAAACTCCGCTCGAACCGGGCATCCCCCGTGCAAATCGTTCTCGACGGCAGCGATTCCAATACCGCCACCATCGCCCAAGGCTACATCGTGCGCATCACCGGGCAGTTCAACGAGCGGCTCGCCGGCGGCCGCGCCGACCCGGTGGTCGATACCCGGATACGCGTGTGGTACAACCCCGAACTCAAATCGCGAAACTTCATCGTGCCCGGGCTCATCGCGGTGATCATGTCGGTCATCGCGGCCCTGCTCACCTCACTGACCGTTGCGCGCGAATGGGAGCGGGGGACCATGGAGCAGCTCATCTCCACTCCGGTGAAGACCCCCGAACTGATCCTGGGAAAGCTGGTCCCGTATTTTATCATCGGGCTGGTGGACACGCTGGTGGCCATCGGGATGAGCGTTTTCCTGTTCGACGTGCCGCTGCGCGGAAGCTTGACGCTGCTGATCGCGCTCTCGTCCGTGTTTCTTTTCGGAGCGCTGAGCCTGGGCATCCTGATATCCATCGTCACCAAGTCCCAAGTGCTGGCCTCGCAGGTGGCGATGATCGGGACTTTTCTGCCCGCCTTCCTGCTTTCGGGGTTCATGTTCGCCATATCGAACATGCCGAAGCCCCTGCAACTGGTGACCTACCTGGTCCCGGCCCGCTACTTCGTTGCCATTGTCAAATCCATATTCCTCAAGGGAAGCTCCCTGGCCGCGATAGCCCTGGAAGGTATTTTGCTGATCGTGTACGCCGTGGCGGTTTTCGCCGTTGCCAACCGGAAACTGGTCAAAAGGATCGACTGACATGTTCGAGCGCATCCGGCAGATGATCCTCAAGGAGTTTTCGCAGATCTTCCGTGACAAGAGGATGCGCGTGGTGATCATCATTCCTCCGCTCCTGCAGCTCATCCTGTTCGGCTACGTGGTGACCACCGACGTCAACGACATCCCCACCGCCTTTTACGACCTGGACCGGTCACAGTCCAGCCGGGAGTTCGCCAGGCGGCTGGCCGCGTCCGGGTATTTCAATATCGTGTACACGCCGGACTCGCCGCGCGAGATAAGAGAACTGCTGGAC
>LUZZ01000520.1:0-153 GCA_001603845.1 Syntrophobacterales bacterium Delta_01
GTTTTGAAACGGGGGGCCGTTGAGCCTTATCGAATCGCCCCTTCCGGGGAACTCCACCTTGGTTACTTCCGCGCCCAGGTCCGACAGGATCATTGCGGCGAAGGGACCAGCAAGAACATGTGTGAGATCGAGAATTTTTACCCCTTCCAGCGG
>LUZZ01000520.1:210-881 GCA_001603845.1 Syntrophobacterales bacterium Delta_01
ATCTCCTCGTGGTCCCGGTTGAAATAGCGCTGGTCCTGCCGGCGGAAAGGGTAGTACGAGCGGAACGCGTAGACCTTTTCCGTGAGCTGTTCGATCATCTGGCACAGGTAGAGCCTTCCCGAAGCGGCGTGGATCGTTAAATGGAATTCTTTATTGAGCAGGAAGTAATCGTGCGAGCCGAGGTCGGCGGACATTTGTTCGTGAATTTGCCTGAGCCTGGCCATGGTCTGTTCGGAAATGAGCGGCGTGGCGAGTTCGGCCGCCTTGGACTCCAGGAGGCATTTGATTTCGAATATCTGGGCGATCTCGTCCAATTTGGGGGGATAGGCGACGAAGGCGCCCTTGTTCGCCACCGAAATGAGAAACCCCGCTCCGGTAAGTTCCCGGATCGCTTCCCGGATGGCAACCCGGCCCAGCCCCAGCTCTTTTTCCATTTTCGCCGGAATGAGCCTGGCCCCCGGAGGGTAATCCCCTTTGAGAATAGCCGCTTTAATTGCTTCCGTAGCCAATTCCGCCATCGTCTTGTAGTTGTAGGTCGCAGTGCTCTGCCCGATCGCCACGGTTGTCTCCTTGTGGTGAGAAGTTTTATATTTTATAAAATATACTTTGTCAAATACATTTTGTGTACATTCCATGATATCATTTCGAGGTTGCGAAACCATGTAAAATCT
>LUZZ01000157.1 GCA_001603845.1 Syntrophobacterales bacterium Delta_01
CTACGACGCTTTCCAACCTGTCGAACATGCGGGCCAACTCTTGCGCACAAAAATAAAGAACCGGTTTGAGGCCGGTTCGTTTGACTCAGCGTAAATAGTGATCGCGATGAAGGACCGCCCCCCGCAGGGGCGCTCCGGTCTCGGCCGTCCGGCCTCCGTCCTTTGTCCTTCGTCCTATTCTTTTTCCGCCGGTTTCTGGAATTTCTCGTACTTGCGGCGGAACCTTTCGATACGGCCTGCCGAGTCAACCAGTTTCTGTTTGCCGGTGTAGAAGGGGTGGCACTTGGAGCAGATTTCGACCCGGATTTCCTGCTTGGTGGATCCGGTGGGGATTTCGTTTCCGCAGGCGCACTTGATCACCGTCTGGTAGTACTTGGGATGGATATTGTCTTTCATCGAGCCGTTCCTTCCTGATCGGATAAATGCCAGAACTTTATATTATACACCAGAGCGGTGCGTTTGCAATCCTTTTCGATATCCACCCGGCGGCTACCGGTTCATGGACGCCAGGAAGTCCGCATTGTTCTTGGTCCCCTGCATCTTGTCCAGCAAAAATTCCATGGCGTCGATGGGGTTCAGGGGCGAGAGCAGTTTGCGCAAAATCCAGATCCGGTTGAGGTCGTCGGACTGGATGAGCAGTTCCTCTTTGCGGGTGCCCGACTTGTTGATGTCGATGGCCGGGAAAATGCGGCGGTCGGCCAGCTTGCGGTCCAGGACGATTTCCATGTTGCCGGTGCCCTTGAACTCTTCGAAAATCACTTCGTCCATGCGGCTGCCGGTGTCGATGAGCGCCGTGGCGATGATGGTGAGGCTGCCGCCCTGTTCCACGTTTCGGGCCGCGCCGAAGAAGCGTTTGGGACGGTGGAGGGCGTTGGAATCCAGACCGCCGGAAAGGATCTTGCCGCTGGGGGGCACCACGCTGTTATAGGCGCGCGCCAGCCGCGTGATGCTGTCCAGGAGGATCACCACGTCCTTTTTGTGCTCGACCAGCCGCTTGGCCTTCTCGCTCACCATTTCCGCCACCTGCACGTGGCGCTGCGGCGGTTCGTCGAAGGTGGAGCTGACCACCTCGGCCCGCACGTTTCGCTGCATGTCGGTGACTTCCTCGGGCCGCTCGTCGATCAGGAGCACGATCAGGTAGCAGTCCTTGTGGTTGGCGGCGATGGCGTTCGCGATATTTTGGAGCAGCATCGTCTTGCCGGTACGCGGCTGCGCGACGATCAGGCCGCGCTGGCCGAACCCGATGGGGGTCAGAAGGTCCATGACCCGCGTGGACAGGTTGTCGGCCACCGTCTCCAGCCTCACGCGCCGGTCGGGATAGAGCGGCGTCAAGTTGTCGAAAAGGATCTTGTCCCGCGCTATTTCCGGATCTTCGTAGTTGACCGCCTCGACCTTGAGCAGAGCGAAGTAGCGCTCGTTGTCCTTGGGCGGGCGGATCTGGCCGGAGATGCTGTCACCGGTCCGCAGGTTGAACCTGCGGATCTGGGAGGGCGACACGTAGATGTCGTCCGGGCCGGGCAGGTAGTTGTAGTTCTGGCTTCTCAGGAACCCGAAACCGTCGGGCAGAATTTCCAGCACGCCCTCGCCGTAGATCAGGCCGCTCATTTCCGCCTGGGCCTGCAGAAGCGCGAAGATGAGCTCCTGTTTACGCATCGAGCTGGCGCCGTCTATGTTGTACCCCTTGGCGATGGTTAGCAATTCTCGTATGTTCTTGTTTTTCAGTTCGACCAGGTTCATCTCGTTGCGCTGGTCGCGGCTGTATTCCTTGTGGACGGGTTCCGAGACCTGGGTTGACTCAGCCATGTTTTTTCTCCATATTATCGAAAAGGTGTCTTGTGTCCGGAATGACGATTTTCTGCAGCAGCCGACGGCACATAACTTCTACAGATTTCACGGGAAGTGGAATCGCCGGAGAACCGCACCCGGCAGACGAATATACGGATCAGCTGTCTTGCCTGCGTATTGGGGGTAATACAAAAGGGCAGGTTCGCTCTCCTCTTGGCAAGCCCAAGCATGCAGGAAAGCTATCCTCTTTGTCAATATACAAATTTTGGCGCTGGTTCAGAGATGATCCCGCTTTTAAAGGAGGCAATCCGAAGCCGTTCTAAATCGCCCTCATCACAATTATAATATCAAAACCCTACCCTCGTCCAGAAGCTGGGCTTCTTTTCTCCCTTGGCACATTCGGCTTCACACTTGGTCATCATCTTCTGGACCTCTTTGCCGTAGCCCATGTCGGCGATGGCCTGGGGATATTTTTGAATCGCGTTCCGGAGCCTGGACCTGGCGGCGTGGTATTCCTCCACCGTATAGTAATACCTGGCTACGTTTATATCGTGGGAAACCAGGCGCTTTCTGCATTCGTTGATCTGCTTTTCCGACTTCTTGGCGTACTCGGATTTCGGGAAGTTCTGGATCACTTTCTGAAACGACTGGTACGCAAGCTGGGTTTCTTCGGGGTCGCGGTCCACGGTGCTGAAAGCGAGGAAATGGCTCATCCCCACCTGGTAGAGCACGTAAGGGATCACTTCGTTTCGGGGGTGCAGGCGGACGAATTCCTCGTAGGCAATGGACGCTTCGCCGTACTGGGTGTTGAAAAAGTAGGCGTCACCCAGCTTCAGTTCCGCCAGGATCGCGTACTTACTGTACGGGTAGTGCTCCTTGAGCTTTTTGAAATCTTTTACCGCCTCGTCGTAGTTTTTCTTCTGCATCTGCTGCATGCCGTCCACGGCAAGCTGTTCGGCGGTCTTGTCGATGGCCGAAGTCCCCTTCCCGAACAGATCCCCGAAGTAGAACTCCATGAGATTGGTCCCGGCACAGCCGCTCAGGGCAAAAACGACGGCAGCCACGACCGCAAGACGCGGAATGCACGAAACGGTTTCCGATACCACCCTGAAGCACTTCATAAAAAAACCTCTGGTGAAGGTGATCCTCAAAAATGATCTTCTATATACCGGAATGCATTGAAAGCGGCGGTCGCCCCGTCGCCGACCGCGGTGACGATCTGACGGAGCAGCTTGGACCGGACATCCCCGGCCGCGAAAACCCCCGGAACCGAGGTCGCCATCTCCTGGTCGGTGATAAGGAAGCCGGGCCGGTCGCGGTTTACTTCCGCGGGGACGAACGCCGAATTGGGCCGGATCCCCACGAACACGAAAACGCCGGTAACCGGCAGCACCGAAAGCTGCGAATCCTTCACGCCGCAAAGGGTGAGCCCTTCGACCCCTGCCTGGCCCCCCTTTATATCCGCCACCGTTTTAGACAGGATAAACGAAATTTTATCATTCTGGAAGGCTTTTTCTTGTATGACCGGAGTCGCCCGTAATTGGTCCCGCCTGTGGATCACGTGGACCCGGCTCGCAAACTTGGTCAGGTAAAGCGCTTCCTCGATGGCCGTATCGCCGCCGCCCACCACCGCCACTTCCTGGCCGCGGTAAAACGGGGCGTCGCAAACCGCGCAGTACGACACGCCCCGGCCGGTAAGTTCGGCCTCGCCCTTTACCCCCAGCTTGTTGGGCGAAGCGCCCGAGGCGATGATGATCGTGCGGGCCTGCAGCTCGCCGTCCGCGAGAATGATCTTTTTTATTGCGCCGCCCAGGTCGAGCCCCACCACCTCGGCGTTGCGGGTCTTGAGCCCGAATTTCAGCGCCTGGGCGCTCACCAGTTCGGCCAGTCCGAACGCTCCGACGCCCTCCGGAAACCCCGGATAGTTGTCCACCTTTTCATAGGTGAGCAACTGCCCGCCGAATCCCATTTGTTCGAGCAGCAGCGCATTCATTCGACTGCGGGCGGCGTAGAGGCCGGCTGTCAATCCAGCCGGCCCTCCGCCAATTATCACGATATCGTGGATCGTATTTTCAGTCATAGACGAGGGGATTTCTCGGAGAGATGGAAGCCCTGAAAATCCGGAGACTGCGCAGGGGCGGGAATCGGGGTTTCTTCTTAACCCACCACTTTATCAATCGCCGCGGTGATCTGTGATTTCGCAACGGCTCCCGTGATCTGCTCGCTTACATTCCCCCCCTTGAAAATGATGAGCGTGGGGATGGCCCGAATCCCGAACTTGCCGGGCGTCTTGGGATTATCGTCCACGTTGCACTTGGCCACCTTAAGCTTGGTTCCGTAATCGGCCGAAAGCTCCTCGACCACCGGGGCGATCGCCCGGCACGGCCCGCACCACGGGGCCCAAAAATCAACCAGAACAGGGACATCGCACTGGATCACTTCCTGTTCGAAACTGCTGTCCGTAACTTCGATGATATTGCCAGCCATCTGGGTAGCTCCTCCCATTAATGAGGGAATGCATGGTGTTTAGGTGTGCCGGTACTGCACAATAAAGCGCCTTTATAAAACAATACTTCCGGTATTGTCAACGGGAAGTCGGAAAATAGCATCCGGCCGGCCGCCTTCCCCCATCGCGGCCGGCCTTCGGTCGCTCGTTTCCCGTCTTCCGTTCCCGTATGTTAAGGTTCGACCACGCTTTCCACAATATCGGAAGACTTTGATTTTGTTTGGTGATAAACAGGAGCGGGCGCCGGGGGCTCCCGCCGTCCCGCAATCGAACTCTTGCCCGAAGACCACGAGAGCACAGGGAAATGTCCGATCACAAACTGATATACCGATGCCAGCAGTGCGGCCACATCAGCCCCAAGTGGATGGGCAAATGCCCGGAGTGCGAGGCGTGGGACAGCCTCGTTGAAGAAGTGGCGGCAAAGGGGCACCTCAAGGCGGCCAAAATCGCCAGGCACCTCTCCCGGCCGGTGAGCCTCGAAGAGATCCGGGCGGACAGCGAGCCGCGGTTTCTCACGGGCACGGGCGAATGGGACCGGGTGCTGGGCGGAGGCCTCACCCGTGGGTCGATCGTCCTGCTGGCCGGGGACCCGGGAATAGGCAAGTCCACGCTGCTCTTGCAGGCGCTGTCCAAAATGGCCGCGCAGGGGCCGGTGCTGTATGTTTCCGGCGAAGAAAGCCCCCAACAGCTAAAATCCAGGGCGCACCGGCTGGGGATTTCCTCCCGCGACCTTTATATCTTTTCGGAAACTTCGCTGGAAGCCGTCCTGGAAGAGATGGAGAAAAAGCCCCCGCTGGCGGTGGCCGTGGATTCCATCCAGACCATGCACACCCGGATGCTCGACGTCGCTCCGGGGTCCATCAGCCAGGTGCGCGAGTGCGCATCGAGGCTCATGCGGGCGGGGAAAGAGACCGGGGTGAGCATCTTCATCATCGGCCACGTGACCAAGGAAGGCGCCATCGCCGGCCCGCGCGCGCTCGAACACCTGGTGGACACCGTCCTGTACCTGGAAGGGGACAGGACGCACGCCTTCCGCCTGCTCCGCGCCGTAAAGAACCGCTTCGGGTCCACCAACGAGGTGGGGGTCTTCGAAATGAAGGAAAACGGCCTGGAGGAAGTCCCCAACCCCTCGCAGCTCCTCCTGGCCGAAAGGCCCCGGGGGGTGTCGGGCTCCGTGGTGGCCTGTTCGGTGGAGGGCACCCGGCCCATCCTGGTCGAGCTTCAGGCCCTGGTGAGCGCCACCGGGTGGATGCAGCCCAGGCGCACCAGCATGGGGGTGGACACCAACCGGCTCTCGCTGCTTCTCGCCGTGCTGGAAAAAAAGCTGGGGTTCAATTTCGCCCAGCAGGACGTTTTCGTAAACGTGGCGGGGGGCGTCCGGCTGGTGGAACCCGCCGCCGACCTGGCCCTCACCACCGCCCTCATGAGTTCCTACCTGGACCGGCCCCTTCCCGCGGACCTGGTGGTGTGGGGGGAAGTGGGGCTTGCGGGAGAAGTGCGGGGCGTGGGCCACAGCGCCCTTCGGGCCGCCGAGGCGTCGAAACTGGGGTTTTCCACCTGCCTCACGCCGCGCAGCAACGCCGAACGGTTCCCGCACGACATGGAGGGGCGCTGCCTGGGGGTGAGGTCGCTCCAGGAAGTGCTCCAGGTGGTTTTCGAGCAGGGCTCCGGCGCGCCGGAAAGGGGCGGGCGATGAACGCCGGGTGCCGGTTTTGCGCCATCGTGTCCGGGGAACTGCCCGCAACGATCGTGCTGGAAGACGAGTTCTGCGTTGCGTTCCTGGACCACAGGCCCCTTTTCCCGGGCCACTGCCTGCTGGTTCCCAGGCGCCACGTGGAGACCCTTCCCGATCTCGGAGACGACCTGGTGCAGCCGGTCTTTTCCGATGTGAGGCTTTTATCACGCGCCGTCGAGCAGGCGATGGAAGCCGAAGGGACGTTCATCGCCATCAACAATAAAATCAGCCAGAGCGTGCCGCACCTCCACGTGCACGTGATCCCCAGGCGCAAAAAAGACGGGCTGAAAGGCTTCTTCTGGCCGAGAGTGCCCTACCGCGACGCCGCACACCTGGAAGAGGTGGCCGAAAAGCTGAGAGCGGCCGTGAACCGGGCGTGGTCGGGGGACTAGGACCGTGGCGGCGGCAAGAAATGCGGGGGGATAGAGGCGATGAAATAAAGAAAAGAGCGGGGGAAATGCTTCCCTCCCTGCCCCCCGGGCCAATGCTGTTGACTTTAGGGGCGACATTCCATGAACTCCCCTCACCCCCACCCAGCCTCCCCCATCAAAGGGGGAGGAGCCTAAAGTCCACGGCATTGGCCTCCCCCATCAAGGGGGGAGGCGCTTAAAGCCAATAGCATTGCCCCCAGGGCGATCGGTACCGCCTCGAACAC
>LUZZ01000158.1 GCA_001603845.1 Syntrophobacterales bacterium Delta_01
GGATAGATAATTATTTCGCATTTTTTGGACTACCCGCAAACAAGCCCCGGAGGAAAAAATGGCGCAAGAGCCCTCTAACGACCTGTTCTCGAAGGTCACCAAAACAGCCGGAAAGCATTCTCCACTGGAAGAAGCAATACGCAAGCTCCCGCTGCCGGTCACATCCGTTTTCCTTGGAAAGGACGGGAAAATCAGGCCCGCCGTTTTCAGGGAAACCGGCATGACGCTCGTGTGCAAGGGGCACGAAAGGATCGCCGAGGTTTTTCCGAAAACGATCGCCAAGAGCCGAAGCATCATACTGGAAGCCATTCCGCGGGGCGAGGCGGCCCCGGTGAGGGGAAAGCGGGTGGGCGTGCTTTTTTCGGGCGGCCCGGCCGCGGGCGGCCACAACGTGCTGGCGGGCCTTTCGGCGGCGCTCAACGGGGACAACGAGCTTTTCGGGATCCGGAAGGGGCCGAAGGGGCTCATCAACGCCGACGTATTCCAGATCCGGCCGCACGACATCCAGACCATCCTGAACCTGGGCGGCTTCGATTTTTTGGGCACCGACCGCACCAAGATCAAGACCCCGGAGCAGTTCGAGAAGGTGAAGGAGACGGTACTCAAGAATAAGCTGGACGGCCTGGTGATCGTGGGGGGCGACGACTCGAACACCAACGCCGCCTTCATCGCGGAGTACTTCGAAACCGAAGGGGTCAACTGCTGCGTGATCGGCATCCCCAAAACCATCGACGGCGACATGGCGGCCGGGAATTACCTGCCCATATCGTTCGGGTTCGACACGGCCACCAAGATTTTTTCGGAGCTGGTGGGCAACTTGAACCAGGACGCGGCCTCCGCCGTCAAGTACTACCACGTCGTGAAGCTCATGGGCAGGACGGCGAGCAAGATCACCCTGGAGGTGGCTCTCCAGACCAAGCCCGCGGTCACACTGATTTCCGAAGAAATCGCCGAAAAGGACATGTCTCTCGGGCAAATCGTGGATTACATCGTCCACATCATCACCGAACGGCGAAAAATCGGGATCAACCACGGCGTGATACTGGTGCCCGAAGGCCTGGTGGAGTTCATCCCGGAAATGAAGCGGCTGATCGGCGAACTCAACACCGTTCTGGCCGAATACGAAAAGGACGTCAAGGACCTGCCCACGCTTCAGAACAAGCAGGAGTTCATCTATCCGCACCTCTCCCCGCCGTCCGCACAGGTCATGGCATCCCTTCCCGACGAAATCCAGGAAATGCTCATCCTGGACCGCGACGACCACGGGAACGTGAAAGTGTCCCAGATCGAGACGGAAAAACTCCTGATCGAAAAGATCCGCTACCGGATCTCGGAAATGAAGCGGCACCCGGACAAGTTCTTCGGCGAGGGCGGCGACCGGATAGAGGCCACTGCCCAGCAGATCGCCGATTTCCAGAAACTTTCCCTTTCCACCCAGTCCCACTTCCTGGGCTACGAAGGCCGGAGCTCGAAGCCCACCCGGTTCGACGCCGCGTTCACCTTCCTGCTGGGCCTCACGGCGGGTTCGCTGGTCCTTGCCGGGAAGACGGGCTACATGGCCGCCGTGACGAACTTCGACAAGGGCGGCCGCATCCTGGCCCTGCCCCTTGCCGGGCTGGTCACCTCCGAGATGCGCAAGGGCAAGGAAGAGTTCGTGATCGAAAAATCCCTCGTGAAACTCGATTCGCCTTCCTTCACGGTGTTCGCCGAAAACAGGGAGCGATGGGCGATGCAGGATCTTTTCAGCAGTCCGGGCGCCATTCAGTACTGGGGCCCCACCAGCCGCCAGATTCCCCTGATCGTGGCGCTGGACCAGGGATATGCGGATTTCGGCACCTTCAACCTGGGAGAGGAAAGGGAAATCAAAATCGATTAGAGCGTAATCTAGATCGGAGGCAACCCGAATGCCGGAAAAGCCCTTTGTTAAAAGACTTGAACGGTTCCGCAACGCCATGGCGCTGCAGGGCCTGGACGCCTTCCTGGTCGCGGTGCCGGAGAACCGGTATTACCTGAGCGGCTACGAGGCCGAAGATCTCAACCTGACCGAAAGCTCGGGGTACCTGCTGATCACCCCCGGGGCCAAGTACCTGCTGACCGACCCGCGCTACGAGACGGCCGCGCGGCAGGAAGTCCCGGATTTCGACCTCGCCGTCTACACCCAGGGTCTGCCCCAGGTACTGCCGGACCTGCTCAAAAGCGTCGCCGCGCAGAAGCTGGGCATCGAATCCAATTTTCTCACCTACCAGCGGTACATCGAAGTCCGCGATGCCTTGGGAAAGACCCGCCCAAACGCCAAAATCGTTCCCACGGAAAATTTCGTCGAACAGTTTCGCGTCATTAAGGACCGGGACGAAATCGAGCGCATCAAAAAATCGATCCGGCTCACCGAAAGCGCCCTGAGCGCCGCCTGGAATATTCTGGCTCCGGGTCGCAGCGAAAAGGAAGTCGCGTGGGTGATCGAAAAGGCGATTCGGGAAGGAGGCGGCCAGGCGGTCTCGTTTCCGCCCATCGTAGCCAGCGGCCCCAACGCCGCCCTGCCTCATGCCATGCCCACGGACCGCAGGGCGGGCCGCGGCGAGTCGGTGATCCTGGACCTCGGATCGAAACTTGACGGGTATTGCTCCGATATGACTCGGACCTGGACGGCCGGAGAACCCGCCCCCAAGCTGCGCGAAATCTACAAAATCGTGCGGGAAGCCCAGCTCGCCGCCCAGGAAGCGGCCCGCCCCGGCGTCGAATCGGTACAGGTGGATGCGACGGCCCGGAACATCATCGCCCTTGCCGGCTATGGTGATTATTTCGGCCACGGCCTGGGCCATGGAGTCGGCCTGGCGGTACACGAGAAACCGGGACTCAGAAAAGCCGATCCCGTCCCGCTGGAAGAAAACATGATCGTGACCATCGAGCCGGGCATCTACCTGCCGGGCTTCGGCGGCGTGCGGCTGGAAAACATGGTGCGGATAACCGAAACGGGCTGCGAAGTGCTCACCCGGGAAGATTTTTTCTACGACTGGTAGAAAAGACACCGCCACTCCGGCCATAAACCTGCCGGGATGGCGCAGCGGTGGGCACCGTTTTACCGTGCCCGCCGTTTTTGCCCCATCCCGGTTCGGTTCCCCGGCCGGAGCCTTGGAGGCCGGCAGAAAGACACCGGATTCCCGCCCAAAACCACTGCGGGAATGACGATTTTTAGAGGCTTTACCCTTACCTCGTTTGCCCCAAAGGGGCTGCATTCGACAGACTCCCCCGGCGGGAGGGGGTTGATATCGCTCAGTTTTTCACCCCCACCCGGCCTCCCCCATCAAAGGGGGAGGAGCTTCAAGTCAACAACATTGTCCGGGGCCTCCCGCCCTGCCTTATCTGCCTTCGCGGCTTCGCCTTCCTGATGAAGACATCGCCGCACGAAACCGCACGCGTGAAACCGCGCCGGGCCGCTCTTTCCCTTGACCTGCGCGGATCCCTTTGTTAAGTTTCCGCGATTTCTTGTTTTTTACGATCACATATCGGGACTCGGCCCTCCGCGGCGACGACCTTGCTGTCCGCGCCCGTGCCTGATGTTCAAAACTCCATATCTGAATCTGATATTCGGGAGGCTGTTGTGGGCGAGCGAAAAATACTTTTGGGCAACGAAGCGATTGCGTTGGGCCTTGTCGAATCCGGATGCAGCGTGGCGGCGTCCTATCCGGGCACGCCGGCATCGGAAATCCTTGGTGCCCTTGCCCGGTTCCGCGATGAAAACAGCCTGAAGCTCCACCTCGAATGGTCCGTCAACGAGAAAGTGGCCTTTGAAGTGGCGCTGGCAAACAGTTGGGCGGGCAGGCGCTCGGCGGCCGTCATGAAACAGGTGGGCCTGAACGTTGCCGCCGACCCGTTGATGAGTTCCGCCTACACGGGAGTCAAGGGCGGCTTCATCGTCGTTTCGGCGGACGATCCCGGCCCCCACAGTTCGCAGACCGAACAGGACAGCCGCTTTTTTGCCATGATGGCCAAAATCCCGGTCTTTGACCCGATATCGGCCGAAGACGCCCGCGGAATCTCCGCGCTGGCCTACACGATTTCCGAACGCTACGAGATCCCGGTGATGCTCCGGCCCACTACCCGGATATGCCACGCCCGGCAGGACATCGAGACGGGTCCGGTTTCCGGCAGGCCGAAAATGGCCATGTTCGAAAAAGACCCGGCCCGGTGGGCGGCCACTCCCAAGTTCAGGCTGAAGCTGCACGGGGAGCTGAACGAAAAAATACGCAAAATTTCCGCGGACGTTCTGCCGCGAATGATCAACGCGGACCGGCTTTCTTCGCCCGCATCGCCCGGCCCGGCCTGCATCGTGGGCTCGGGGGCGGCCCTCGGGCACGTCCAGGAAATCATGGCCGACTTGGGTCTCTGGGACACCGTTCCCGTTTACCGGGTGCTCATGCCCTTCCCGCTTTCGAAAGAATTCTGCGACGATTTGCTGGACCGCTTCGAACGGCTCCTGGTGGTCGAAGAAACCGCGCCGGTCATCGAGATGCAATTCCGGGACCGCNNCCCCCCGCCGCTGCCGTCGATGCCCCGGCCTCTCCCGGCAGGCGTCCCACGCTTTGCGCCGGGTGCCCTCACCGGGCGGCGTTTTTCGCCATAAAGAAGGCGTTTCCCAAGGGCGTCTATCCGGGCGATATCGGCTGCTACACGTTGGGGCAGAACCTGGGGACAGTGGATACGGTGCTGTGCATGGGGGCTTCCATCAACCAGGCCGCGGGGTTCTACCACGCTTTCCGCGCGTCGCGCAAAGACTACCCGCCGATCTGCGCCACTATCGGGGACTCGACCTTTTTCCACTCCGGAATCCCCGCGCTGATGAACGCCGTCATCCAGGGGGCGCGATTCGTCCTGGTGGTCATGGACAACAGCACCACCGCCATGACCGGCCACCAGCCCACTCCCGCCCTGGGAAAGAATTTCGACGGGCCGACGATTCCGCTCTCCATTCCGGAATTCGTCCGCGCCTGCGGAGTGAAGTTCATCGAAGAAGCCGACCCCTACGACCTCAATAATTTCACCCGGCTCCTGCGTTCGGCCGGAAAACACGCGCGCGACGAAGAAGGCGGCGTGGCGGTGGTGATATCCAAGCACCCCTGCCTGATGGACCGCTCGCAGCCGCGAACGGTTAGCGGCAAAAAAGTGCGGGTCACGGAAAAGTGCAAAGGCTGCGGCTTTTGCATCAAGCAGTTCGAATGCCCGGCCATCGAATCCGGCGGGGAAGAGATGCCGGTCCGCATCGACGAGGCGACATGCACGGGATGCGGGGTCTGCGTATCGGTGTGTCCGCACAAGGCGCTGGAACTGACCGATTAGAAGAAACAGGCGCGGGGTTTCCGCGCCTGTTTATCAATTTTTGACCGGGTCGCAGTGATTCTCGGCGGCCCTGCCGCTGTACGCCACAGGCCGGAGGTCGGCCTGCTCCTCTTCGATGCCGGAGGCGCAGGGGATAAACTTTTTCCCGCAGGCGGGGCATTCCAGGTCCACCAGCCGTTCTCCGCACACGCACGCCCAGCCGGTCTGCCGCGCCGGGCAGCCCACCACCACGGCGTGGTCGGGCACGTCCCGGGTGACCACCGCCCCCGCTCCCACAAACGAATACTGCCCGATAGCCACGCCGCACACCACCGTGCAGTTCGCCCCGAGAATGGCCCCCTTTTTCACGAACGTGGGCCGCACCCGGCCCGTGTCGTCCATCCCGGCCCGCGGATTGCCGATGCTGGCAAACACCATGGACGGCCCGCAGCACACGCCGTCTTCCAGAGTCACCCCCTTGTACACCGACACGTTGTTTTGCACCCGGCAGTGGCTGCCGATGCTCACGTCGGGCCCGATCACCACGTTCTGCCCGATGTTGCACTTCTCCCCGATGCGGCAGTTGGACAGCACGTGCGAGAAGTGCAGGATGCTGGTCCCGGCGCCGATTTCGCAGTTTTCGTCGATAATGGCCGTTTGATGGATGAAAAGAGAGGTGTCGGCCGCCTCGTCGGACCGTGGAACGTAGAGTTCGGCAACGGGCCGGGATGTCGGCATATCGTACAGCGAACAGGCACGCGGGCGGATGTCGTCCTGCCCGCAATCCCGCCCCGGATCGACCCTCATGCCGTCCCGTTCCCTGGAGAGCCGGCAGGCGTCGAGGACCTTCAGGACCCGCAGCCCCTCACGGCCGTCGGTCACCGGGCGGCAGCCGCTGCGGACACAGTGGAGGAAATGGCGGCATGCCAGTTCCAGGGGCTCGGCCCTGGTGACGGGCAGCCGTCCCGGTTCCGCTTCGCCCGGCAGGGGGATGCTGTCCGACCGGCCGGTGTCGTTGGCATAGAGAAGCAACTTGTCGGGCCACGGGCGGGTATCGTCGAACACCGCCATTTTGCGCTCTCCGACCACCACCAACTGGTGCACCTTGAAGGGATGGAGCGATGAGGCGAAAATATGGGCCCGCAACCCCGAGGCGAACGCCAGGTGCGTGGTGGTGATATTCGCCGCCCGCTCATCCCCGCCCCCGGTGGCCATCACGCCGCCGGGTTCTTCGCCGGCCAGGGCCAGTATCATCGAGATGTCGTCGGAAGTCGGCTGCCGGAAGCCGTTTTCGTCCCTTCCGGTTTCGTCCGGGCTGAACCGGTGGGAGTACAGGTAGCCGATGCGCCCCAGGGCGCCCGCGGATGCCAGTTCTTTCAGGCGCCAGAAGGCCGGGTGGTACTGGAAAAGGTGCCCCACCATGAGCGTCAGCCCCCCGCGGGCGGCAAGGGCGAGGAGTTCCTGCGCCTGCGCCCGGTCCGGAGCGAGGGGGTTTTCCACGTAGACGTGTTTTCCCGCCGCCAGGGCTTCACGCGCGATTTCGAAATGCGTTTCGGGCGGGGTGGCGACGGCCACGGCCCGGATATCCTGCCTGGCCAGCACGGCGTCCAGTGTCCGGCAGGTTTCCACTTCCGGGTATTTTTCGGGGCACTCGCCGCCGTCGCAGACGAGCCGCAGCGCCCCAAGCCGCTGGTAATTGCCGGCCAATGCTTCTCCCCGGCAGCCCGCGCCGATTACGGCGACGGGTGGTTGCTCCTCGCTCATGACTTTTCTATCTCCCCTGCCTTCGAAAGTCTTCGGCCGCACACAGGGCCTTCTACAGGATGCATTCGCTTTCCTGGGGTGTGTATTCCGGCACCATTTCCTTGAACTTCCACCGGATCGCCCGGGCGTCGCGGGTACCGGCGATGCGGTAGAGGTCTTTCAGCTCGCCGCAAAGCCAGCTCCGGAACCGCTCCCGCGAGCCGAACCCGTTTCCGTTCCAGTTGCCGTTTCTGCGCAGCACCATGATCTTTTCGTGCCCGGTGCGCACCACGTCCTCCCCCGCGGTGATCAACTCTTCGTAGAGCTTCTCGCCCGGCCGGAGGCCGGTGAAGGTGACCTGGATGTCCCTTCCGGCTTCCTTGCCCGAAAGCCGGATGAGGTCCATCGCCAGATCGGTGATCTTTACGGGCGTCCCCATCTCCAGGAGGAAAATCTCCCCGCCCTGCCCCAGCGCCGCCGCCTGAAGGATCAACTGCGACGCTTCGGGAATGGTCATGAAGTAGCGGGTCACCTCGGGATGGGTCACGGTAACCGGCCCTCCGTGCTCGATCTGCTTCCGGAACAACGGAATGACCGAACCGGCGGAGGCCAGGACGTTTCCGAACCTCACGGCCATGAACCGCGTGCCGCCGCCGTCCCGGGACTGGAGAATGAGTTCGGCGACCCGCTTGCTGGTCCCCATGACGCTGGTGGGCCTCACCGCCTTGTCCGTGGAGACCAGCACGCAGCGCCCGACCTCGTATTTCGCCGCCGTTTCGATTACCACGCGGCTTCCTTCCACGTTGTTGGACACGGCCTCCCAGGGGTTTTCCTCCAGGAGCGGCACGTGCTTGTAGGCGGCGGCATGGAAGACGACCTCGGGCCGGTGGATCCGGAAGATCTCCTCCATGATGGACTCGTCCTGCACGCGGGCCAGTATGGCGTGGTAGTCCTCGAAACCGAGTTCGTGGCAAAGCTCCATCTGGATGCCGTACAGGTTCGCTTCACCCGAATCGATTAGGATCAGCCGCCGGGGGCAAAAACGGACCAACTGGCGGCAGAGTTCGGAACCGATGGAGCCCCCGGCGCCCGTGACCATGATGGTCTGGCCCGTCAGGCAGCCCCGGATGCCCGCCGTGTCCAGGCGGACGGGAGGACGCCTCAGGAGGTCCTCGTAGTCCACGTCCCGCAGCGACTTGATGCTCACCTTGTCGCCCAGGATCTGGCCGATAGCCGGAAGGGTCTTGAAGCTCACCCCGCAGCCCTTGCAAATATCGACGATGCGCCGCATCTGGGCCCCGGTGGCCGACGGGATGGAAATGAACACCTGGTCGATTTCATGGTCTTCGAGGACCCGCGGAAGGCGGTCCGCGGGTCCGAAGACGGGCACCCCGTGAATGGTCCTTCCCTTCTTGTCGGGGTTGTCGTCCAGAAAACCCACCACGTCGTAGCTGACGTGGGGATTTTCGAAGATTTCGCGCAGGATCTTCTCGCCCGAGCCCCCCGCCCCGATGATCAGCACGCGCTTGCGGTTCCGCGGCTTCTGCCCGTTCCGGGACAGGCGCAGCAGCCGCGCCTCCCCGAGGCCGGTTTTGACCACGTGGCAGGTGCGCATCGCCGCCCGCGCCCCGCCGGCCAGCACGAAAGTGAGGAAACCGTCCAGGAAGAAAACGGCGTGCGAAAAGCCTCCCGCGCCGAACACCAGGCGCACCGCGGCCGCGGCCAGGAGGGAGGAGAGCAGGCACGCTTCGCCCAGGCGCCAGAAATCGTACATGCTGGAGTAGCGCCACATCCCCTTGTAGAGCCCCAGGGCGAAAAAAACGCAAAGCTTTATCGGCACGACCCAGCACAGGGCAAGCCGGAACCGGCCCCACTCATTGCCCGTCAGGGAAAAGTCGAAGCGAAGAAGGTAGGCACTCCCGAAAGCCACGGTGAAAATGGCAGCTTCCACCAGCACCATCGCATAGAAGCGGGAATTTTTTAGTTGGGCGACCATTTTTTAGAATCATTCCGAAAAGATCGGGCATACCCCCGGCTAACCGGCCCGGCCGGCCGGACCACGCCACTCCATTTAACCTGATACGTGCCGACTCAAACAGCTTGGAAGCACTTATACAAAAAAGAGGCGACGGCCCTGCGCAAACTGGTATTTCTTTTTTCCGGTTGTCCGGGCAAACCGCTTCCGGGACAACCCGCGCGAACCGCGGTCGGGGGTTTGCGCAAAAACGGGCAGAGGGAGTGCTGCGGGAATGACGATTTTGAAGATCTCACGTTAGCTTGTGAAGTCCCATGTTTTGGTGTCGTTTCCCCGCCGGGACATGGGAAGAGGATACGAATCCGCATTCGGGCAGCAGGGAAACTCGTCGAAAATGCCGCAGAGCGCAAGGGTGGGCAAAGTTTTTCAGGCCTGTTGTGCCCAACGTGGGACCTCGTAAATTGAGGCAAAACCACCAAAATCGTCATTCCCACAGCGCTTCCGGGCGGGAATCCGGTGTCTTTCCGCCGGTTCCCAAGCTCCGGCTTGGGGACCGAACCTTGGAAGCTCCTGCTTCCTGTTGGCCTTGAGTAGGAGCGGGAGCTTCTCGGTGGGGGGTTCCCAAGCTGGAGCTTGGGAACCAGCAGAGACTTCCGAAACCTGTTTCCAGGGCCGCCGGTCATTCCTGGCTCAGGCCCGGCAGGGAAAAGATTTTACATGGTTTCGCAACCTCGAAATGATATCATGGAATGTACACAAAATGTATTGGAC
>LUZZ01000159.1 GCA_001603845.1 Syntrophobacterales bacterium Delta_01
GAGATGTAAAGAGGTATTTCAGGGGGGATGTTTTAGGTAGATTTGATACCCATGTTCTATAATTTTTAATGTGATAGTGAAGTGTTGTGAAATATCCTGTGCGGCAGGAGTCCCGTGGTAGACAACAAAGTAATCCACCCAAGGATAGGCCAGCCAGATGACGATAAACTTCCAACCCCCCATACTCTCTGGGCTGCCTGCTTTCGAGAAAGATTTGCTCTGGATAACGGGCGAGGAATGGGTTTTTCTGTCCCTGGGCGCGAATGGTGGTGCCGGTGGGTCCACATTGTCGGCCTGATTGGTCAGCCTGCTAGCTCTTGTCGGGTATCTACCATGACCATTGGGGGCTTGTGCCGGTGAGTTGCTGGTAACTTACTCCTGGATTTAGGGGGTCTGGAATTTCTGGATTAGGCGCACGTGATCGGCAGCCAGGCAACCCGGCTTTTATTCCCTTCATTTTGTGCTTGACATAGTGATTCTTCTGGATATACTGGATACATCAAACACAATTAATGAAAGGGGAAGGCGATGAAGTCGGTGTCAATCAGAATGCCAGATGAGCTTCTGGGCTGGTTGCGAAAACGAGCGGCTAGGGAAACCATCAACACCGGGCAGCAGTACAGTATTAATTCCTTGGTCGTGGATCTTCTCCGGCGCGAAATGGAAGCCGACAGAAAGGAGGGCTGATATGGGCGTTACTGTCCGGCAGAAGAAAAAGGGCAAGGGCAATCCTTGGTGGATCTTCATCTCACATGATGGGAATCGGACCTCCAGGCAGATCGGTGACAAGGCAGCAGCCGAAGCCGTGGCCAGCAAAATCAGGGCGAAACTGCAACTCGGGGAGTTCAGTTTTGATGAGCCCAAGAAAAAGAGCATCCCGCTGTTCAAAGATTTTGCAGCCGGGTTTATGCAAACCTATTCCGCAATGAATCACAAAGCTTCGACACAGGTGAGCTACCAGTGCGCGCTGGACCAGCATCTTCTTGGTCGGTTCGGGGACAAACCGTTAGACGAGATTACCCGCAAGGACGTGAAGGACTTCATCGGTGAAAAGCTAAAGGACCTCAGCAAGGCGAGCGTCCGCAATCTCAAGGCGTACCTTAGCTGCATACTCTCGGAAGCGGTAGACGATGAAATAATTCAAGTAAATCCGGTACTTCGAACCGGCCGGCTGATAAAAAAGAAGGATGATGGCGAGGAAGAAGTCACCGAACTGAATCCCTTGACCTGGGAAGAGAAAACCAAACTTGAAAACACCTTGAAGGAGCATTACCCCGCATATTATCCGCTTTTCCTGACCGCACTTCGCACAGGAATGCGCTTGGGTGAACTGGTCGCACTCCAGCCCGGAGACCTCGATTTTGAGGGCGGATTCATTTGGGTAAGGCGGAACTGCTCCATGGGGAAAATCACGACCCCAAAGAGCGGGAAGGGCCGCAAGGTGGATATGTCAAACGGCTTGGCGGCAGTCCTCAAAGAGTACCTTACCCAGCGCAAACGGGATGCACTGAAAAAGGGGTGGGGCGAGCCTCCGGAATGGCTTTTTTATCAGGACGGCAAGCACACCTATGAGTGGATCGGCGAAAAGACGGTTACGCACATCGCGCCCGGAACCCTTCTCGATATAAACAACCTCCGGAAAAGGATTTTCTATAAGGCCCTCGAAAAAGCAGGGCTTCGGCAAATCAGGATTCACGACCTCAGGCATACCTATGCCACGCTTAGAATTGCAAAGGGTGATAACATTGTGGACGTGTCCAAGCAGTTAGGCCATTCCTCTGTAAAGATTACCTTGGACATCTACTGTCATTGGATACCGGGAGGCAAGAAATCCGAAGTCGATGAACTGGACGGGAAGGCGGCCCCGAAGTCGGGAAAGTCCACCAGAAGGGCTAAAAAGAGTGCTTAATTTTTTTGCGCCCGAATGCACCCTATCTGCACCCTGGCGACCTTTGGATTTTATAAACTGGCGCGCCTGCAGGGATTCGAACCCCGGACCTATGGATTAGAAGTCCATTGCTCTATCCATCTGAGCTACAGGCGCGCAGAGGGATCAACTTATATTTTTTGCCCGAATTTGGCAAGTATTTGCTCATTCCGTGCCCCGCGATGCCGTTGCGCCCGGTGGCGGGCGGGCCGAAGCCTCCGCTTCCCGGTTTTGTGATCTCGCCCCGTGGCAGTTTTGCGGGACCGGGAGTTTTTGCTTTGCCTTTTATCCCGATAAATGGTTTTCTGTGTAATCCGACATGCTAGGAAAGCGGGGCTGCCCGGCGGCGGACGGTGTCGCCCTGAAATCGGCCCACCGTGGAAGATAAATCCTTGTCTGGATATGGACGGAGCGCTCCGATACCCTCGGCCGGCCGGAGGGTGGAGAAAAAAATCCGGCGGTGTAGACTTTTGCCGTCCGGGGGAGGTCTTTACGATGAATCGTTCGACGCAATGGTTGAGTCTCATTGCCGGGGTGATGATTCTGATCTATGGACTCATAAGGCTGTTTCGGGAAACGGATTGGATTCCGTTCATCCTGGGGTTGCTGATCGTTGCTTTCAGCGTTTCGAAGATGGTCAAAAGCAGGGCGGAGGAGGGTGGAAATACCCCTCGGGAAAAAGATAAATAGTGGTATTCTGACGACTTGCGGCCGCGCCCGGAGTAGCGAAAGCGGCGAAGGCCGTTCGTCCGGGCGGGTCCGGCGATCCTGGGGCAAAATTGGCGAAAGCCGCCGAGAATCAGCGAAGACAGCCCAAAAGACAACGCACTTGACGCGGAAGGGCAAATAATTTAACGTCGTCGCCCTGGCAGGGGCCTTTTTACACCTTTTCGGGCAGGGACAATTTTTCTCACACCACAGGCGGAGAACTCATCTCACAATGGAAGACCTCAATATTGTTACGCGAGAGCGTCTCGAAAAGGCCGCGGAACTCGAACAGCAGAACGTGCCGCTCTATCCCAACGGCTATCCCGTACCACACCACATCCGGGACCTTTTGGCGTACGCGGTCGGGAAGACGACCGAACAGCTCCACGAAGGCTCCGAAGATTTTACGGTGGCCGGCAGGGTTCTTGCGGTGCGCTCCTTCGGCAAATCCACTTTCATGCACATTGCGGACGCCGACAGCAGGATCCAGGTATACTTACAGCAAGACCAGGTGGGCAAGGACGCCTACCAGCTCGCCAAAAAGCTGGATATCGGCGACATCATCCGGGTGAGCGGGCCTCTTTTCAGGACGAGAACGGACGAGCTGACCGTGCAGGTCAAGGAATTCGTGCTGCTGACCAAGAACCTGCGGCCGCTTCCCGAAAAGTACCACGGCCTGAAGGATATTGAAATCCGGTACCGGCAGCGCTACGTGGACCTCATCGTAAACGAGGAGGTCCGGGAAACCTTCCGCAAGCGGGCGGCCATCGTCCAGTCGATTCGCAGTTTCATGGCCGAGCGCTCGTTCCTGGAAGTGGAAACCCCGATGATGCAGGCCGTTCCGGGCGGGGCCACCGCGAAGCCTTTCAAGACGTTCCACAATGCGCTCTCCATGGACCTCTACCTGCGCATCGCCCCGGAACTCTACCTCAAGCGGCTGCTGGTGGGCGGGTTCGAGCGGGTGTTCGAGCTCAACCGGAATTTCCGCAACGAGGGGATATCCACGCAGCACAACCCAGAGTTCACGATGCTCGAATTTTACCAGGCTTACGCCACCTACGAAGACCTGATCGGCCTTACCGAAGAGCTGTTCGCAAAAATTGCGGCCGACGTGAACGACGGGAAAACGATGGTCGAGTACCAGGGCGAGGTCATCGACCTCACGCCGCCCTGGGCCCGGTACAGTTTCCGCGAATCGCTCACCCGGATCGGGGAAGTGCCGCCGGAGGCCATCGAAAACTTTGCGGATGCAATAAGCTTTGCCAGAGGACTGGGCATCGGGGTGGAGAAGTTCGAAGGCCACGGGAAGCTTCTGACCAAGATTTTCGACGTGGTGGTGGAGCCCCGGCTGGTCCAGCCCACCTTTATCTACCAGTATCCCCTGGAGGTGTCGCCCCTGTCCCGCAAAAACGAGGCCGAGCCGGATTTCGTCGACCGTTTCGAGCTGTTCATCGCCTCGCGGGAGATGGCGAACGCCTTCTCCGAACTCAACGATCCCCGCGACCAGAGGGAGCGGTTTGCCAAACAGCTCGCGGCGCGCCAGGCCGGGGATGAAGAGGCCCATTTCATGGACGAGGACTACCTGCGGGCGCTCGAATACGGAATGCCCCCGGCGGCGGGCGAGGGCATCGGGATCGATCGGCTGGTGATGCTGTTTACCGATTCGCCGTCCATTCGGGACGTTATCCTTTTCCCGCACATGAGACCGGAAAAAAAGACCCAGCAATGAAAACGGGTTTCGAGTTCTTTATCAGCATCCGCTACCTCCTGGCCAAACGGCGGCAGACTTTCATGTCGCTCATCACCTTCATTTCGGTGGCCGGGGTTGCCGTGGGGGTAACGGCCCTGATCGTGGTCCTGGCGGTCATGAACGGGTTTCACGAAGATCTCAGGAACCGCATCCTGGGCATCACCTCGCACGTCAATGTGGGCAGCTTCGGCGGAGTGATTCACAACTACAAAGGGCTCATGCAGGAGGTGGACCAGGACCCGGAAGTGGTGGGCTCCACCCCTTTCATCTACGCGCAGGTGATGCTGACGTCGGGGCGAAACGTTTCCGGGGCGATTCTGCGCGGAATCGACCCGCTGTCCGCCTCCAAGGTGATAAAGATCCAGGACAATCTCATCAGCGGGAACCTGGCCGACCTGGTGCGGCCCCCCCAGGAGGGGGCGGAGTCCGGGTATCCGGGGATGATCCTGGGCAAGGAACTGGCCAACAACCTGGGTGTGCGCACCGGTGACTGGGTGACCGTCATCTCGCCCGCGGGGCGGCTGACCCCCATCGGGCAGATTCCCAAGAGCAAGACGTTCCAGGTGGTGGGGCTCATCAGTTCGGGCATGTTCGAATACGACAACACTCTGGCGTACGTGGATCTTCCGGTGGCGCAGCAGTTCCTGGGAATCGGGGACAGCGTGACCGGAATCGAGGCCAGGGTGACCGACATCTACGACGCCGGAAAAGTATCCGACAGGCTCCGGGCGCGGCTCGGCCCCCCGTATTACGTGCGGGACTGGATGCAGATGAACAGCAGCTTCTTTTCGGCCCTGAAGCTCGAAAAGGTGGTGATGTTCGTCATCCTGACCCTCATCATCCTGGTGGCCGCGTTCAATATCGTGAGCTCGCTCATAATGCTGGTAATGGAAAAAGGGCGCGACATCGCCATCCTCAAGGCCATGGGGGCGACGACGGCAAGCATAAGGAAGATTTTCGTCCTGGAAGGCTTTCTCATCGGCATATCGGGAACCACCCTGGGCATGCTGGGCGGGTTTGCGCTGTGCGGGCTTCTCAAACGCTATAAATTCATCAAGCTGCCGCCCGGCGTCTACCAGATTTCGACGCTTCCCGTGCAGATGCAGACATCGGACCTGGTGGTGATAGCTTTTTGTGCGATCCTGATAAGCCTGGTGGCCACGTTGTACCCGTCACGCAAGGCGGCCGGTCTCGACCCGGCGGAAGCGCTGCGCTATGAATAATGAGGCGAAGTGTTCTTCCGTGGAAGTCCAGACCATCGGGCTTTCCAAGACGTTCGGAAGCGGCCCGAACTCCATCGAGCTCTTCGACAACCTGGAGCTTGTGATCCGGAGCGGCGAGCGGATCGCCATCGTGGGGGCTTCGGGGGCCGGGAAATCGACGCTGCTCAATATCCTGGGGACCCTGGAACGCCCCACCGGCGGCAGAGTGCTCTACGGCGGGCAGGATGTTTTCCTGTGGGGGGAACGGGAGCTTGCCAATTTCCGCAACAAGACGATAGGGTTCGTATTCCAATTCCATTACCTGCTCCCGGAATTCAACGCGCTGGAAAATGTCATGATGCCCGGTCTCATCGCCGGCTTGCCCAGGGCGCAGGCGGCCTCACAGGCCTCCGAACTGCTCGATCGGCTCGGCCTTTCCGCGCGGCTCAAGCACCGGATCGGAGAACTTTCGGGAGGCGAACAGCAGCGGGTTTCCGTGGCCAGGGCGCTTCTGCTTCGCCCTCGGCTGTTTCTGGCCGACGAGCCCAGCGGGAACCTGGACGGCCGGACGGGGCGCAAGCTTCACGAACTCCTGGTCTCTCTCAACGAAGAACTCGGGCTGACAATGGTGATCGTCACGCACAACCGCGAACTCGCGTCCATGATGCACCGGGTGCTGGTTCTAAAAGACGGCCATCTGAGGGAGGAACGCTTTTCGAAAGAGGTGCCTCCACCGGTCTGATTCGTTGCCGGGAGCGGATTTGCGGGGATTGAAAAATTGTGTTGGGAGCTCCGGGAATAAGGTGGTATTAGAGGGATTCTAAACGCCGGAACGAGGGATTCTCGCGGGAATTTCATCGGACGGCGCGGTTTTGGCGGACGAAGGGGGAGAACGGCTTAGGCTTGAGCTGGCGGGCCGCAGGTGGGGGGCCGGCCGGAGCAGGGAGAATTCGGTCTTATCGGAGGGGCTGACAATATGGTGGTATGGAGAAGGGTTGGGAGGCTTGCGTGGCTTATAGTGTTCTCTGTTTTGACCCTTTCCGTGGCGTGGGCCGAAGACCAGCCGGTTAAACTGGCGGTGCTGCCTCTCGTTATTCACGGTCAACAGGATGCGCTCAACGCGCAAAAATCCCTGGATCAGGTTTTCGCCAAGCTGATTACCGGTGAAGGGATCAAGCTGATCGGCGCGCAGGAAGCGATGAAGGCAGCCGGAGGCCCGGTGCGCACGGAGGATCAGGCCCGGTCGGTGGGATCGAGGCTGGGAGCAGATTACGTGTTGTTCGGAAGTTTCAACCAGGTGGGCAATTCGATCAGCCTGGACACGAAGCTGGTGGATATTTCCGGCAAGAAGAAGCCCGTGGTGCTGTTCGCCGAGGAGAAGGGGATGGAAAACCTGCCCTCGGCCGCTGGGAAGATAGTCCAGCAGATGAGCATCCATGTGCTTTCGAAGGCGATCATTGCCGACATAAAGATCACTGGCAACGACCGGATCGAGGCCGACGCGGTCAAGGGAGTCATAAAGAGCAAGAAGGGCGAACTGCTCAAGGCGGACCAGGTCGGCGAAGACATCCGGGCCATCTACAAGATGGGGTATTTCGAAAAGGTGAGCGCCGATGTTTCGGACAGTCCCGCCGGGAAGGTGCTCACGTTCACCGTACAGGAAAATCCGACGGTGCAGGAAGTGAAGGTCTCCGGCGAGAAGAAAATCAAGGAAAAGGACGTGATGGCGGCCATCGCCACCAAGCCCTACACCGTGCTCCAACGAAGCCTGGTGAGCGAGGACGTTCAAAAAATACTCAAGCTCTACCAGCAGAAGGGCTATTTCAACGCGCATGTGAATTCGAAGATCGAATTTCCGAAAGACCCGCGCAAAGCCGTCGTTTCTTTCAAAATAGACGAAAACAAAAAGGTGTGGATCCGGTCGATCCGCTTCACCGGCAACAAACATCTTTCGAGCCGCAAGCTGCGCGGGGTAATGCAGACCAAGGTCAAGACCTTCGTTTTGTCCTGGTTCACCGACCGCGGCATTCTCCAGAAAGACATCCTGGAAACCGATATCGACCGCCTGACCGCTTACTATCACGACGAAGGCTACATGGATGCCAAGGTCAGCTCGCCGGAAACGGATCTCAAGAGCGACGGCTTCCATATCAAGATAACTATTGACGAAGGTCCCAGGTACACGGTTTCGTCCGTCGGCCTCAAGGGAGACCTGCTCGACGACTACGAAACCAAGATCATGAAGAAGCTCCAGCTCACGCCGAAATCCTATTTCAGCCGGGAGAAAATCCGAAAGGACATCGACACCGTCACCAAGGCCTACATGATGGAAGGCTACGCGCGCGTGGAAGTCGATCCTCAGATTCGGCGGAATGTCACGGAGCATACGACCAGCATCGAGTTCCTGGTGTCCAAGCGGGAAGTCATCCATATAGGAAAGATATTCATTACCGGCAACAGCAAGACGCGCGATTACGTCATACGGCGGGAGCTGACCATCGCGGAAGGCGATCGTTTTGATTCCGACAAGATCGAGAAAAGCCTGACCCGGCTGAAAAAGCTCGATTATTTCGAAGACGTGCAGATCGCTCCCCTCGATACGGAAAACCGGGAGATCATGAATCTCCAGGTCAAAGTTAAGGAGAAGATGACCGGTACGATCAGCCTGGGCGGCGGGTATTCGTCGGATGACGGGATGTTCGTCAGCGGCCAGGTTCAGCAGAAAAACCTGTTCGGAAAAGGCCAGCAGGTATCACTTAGAGGCTATCTCGGCCAGTCGGCTCAGCGCTACATGCTCAGTTTTACCGAGCCCTGGATTTTCGGAAGGCCTATTTCCGCGGGTATCGATTTGTACAACTGGATCAGGGACTACGAAGACTTCACCAAGGACGCCTACGGTTTCCGGCTGCGAGCCGGGTTTCCTTTCGGCCAGTACAGCCGGTTCACCGCGTACTACATGTTTGAAAAGGCGAAGATAACCGACCTGGACACCGCACTCCAGGCCCTGGTGGATGACGGGACCATAATACTGGACGACGGCATCAAGAGTGCGGTTGGCGTGGGGTTCGAGCGCGATACCACCGACCATCCCTTCCTGCCCACCAAGGGGATGTACACCGGGGTGGCCGCCGAACTGACCAGCCGGCTCATGGGCAGCGATTTCGATTTCATGAAGCATGAGTACCATGCCGGGTACTACCACCCGCTGTTCTGGAAATTTATCGGCCATATCCGGGGCGAAGTGGGCTTTTTGCACGAACTGCGCGGCGATGGCAACGTCCCGATCTATGAAAAATACTTCCTGGGCGGCATCAACAGCCTGCGCGGTTTCCAGTTCGGCCAGGTGGGTCCCAAGGAAGAGGGCGTGGTGGTCGGCGGCGACAAGTACGCCGTGACCAATTTCGAGTTGCTCTTCCCGATCATGGAAAAATATGGCATACGCGGCGTCGTATTTTTCGATGCCGGTAACGCGTTCGCAAAAGGCGAAGCCATCGACATTTCGAAGTTCAGGACGGATGTTGGTACGGGCGTCCGGTGGAATTCCCCATTCGGACCGCTTCGGATAGAGATAGGGTACAATTTGGATCGTGAATCGGGAGATTCGCCCTATCAGTGGCAATTCTCTGCTGGTGCTTTCTTTTAAGGAGCTTGAAACGATGAAGAGGCTTTTGGGATTTGTTGCCTTGGCAACGGTTGTTATTTTTGGACTTTCGATGAATGCCTCCGCCGCATCCGGTCCGAAGATCGGCTTCGTGGATATTCAGGGAGCGATACTGCAGTCCAACTGGGGAAAGCGGGTAGCCGACAACCTCAAGAAGGAGCAGGAAAAGCTGAGCAGCGAACTCGACCAGAAGGGGCAGAGCTTCAAGGCCGCCCAGGAGGAATTTTCCAAGAAGAGTTCCCTCATGGACGAAAAGGCCAGGGCGCGGAAGCAGAAAGAGCTGCAGGACATGGCCGCCGAGCTTCAGAAGGCTCTTTCGGAATCCAACCAGAGGCTGAACGCCGACCGGGCCCAGGCGCTCCGGCCGATTCAGGACAAGATCGGCGAAATTATGAGGAAGGTCGCCGCGGACGATAAATATGACTTCATCATCGAAAAGGGCGCTCTCGTCTACGGCAACAGCAAGGACGACCTGACCAGACGGCTGGCTTCGGAGCTGGACAAAAACGCCCCCAGGTGAGAGCGGTCGCTAAAATTTTCGTAAGAGCTTGAGAACATGGCGGAAAGCTTTGCTCCGCACCGCTTCGGGCATACCGAAAACCGGGTGCGGCGCATGGGATTCCGCCGGGTTCGGAAGCACCGGCGATACCATTGAGCAGACAAACAAGAGCGGGGGAACGAGTTCCCCCGCCCCCCCCCGCGAACGCGGCGG
>LUZZ01000160.1 GCA_001603845.1 Syntrophobacterales bacterium Delta_01
CCCTATTGGGAGCACATTATATAGATTTATTTCTGAGATGCAACACTAGCAACCTGCTCTCCACCCCCGGCGGAACCCCGGTGTGATGCCGTCTCGCGCCAAGATGCCGCCCTTCGCCAATTAGCCAGCCCCGGTTCCCGCGATTAGAATGATTTCGAGGCTCAATCATACGGTCTGCACGCTCCCTGTGTACGCTTCGCAAGGTAGGTTACCCCACCGTCTCGCAACACTCGGTTCCGACTGTCGGCACACTTGCCGGGCGGGACTGATTACCCGCCGGGTTCCAGTGAGAAGTCTCAGAGGCGATTCACCTTCTCCCAATCTCCCAGGCTTGACCTGGCGCACCTAATCTGCGGCCGCAGCCAGCTTCGAAAGTAAGACTTTTTGTCTTATTTTAATGTCTTAGCTTCTCCATCCTCTATTTAAAACTCGAAGCTGTCTGCCGCGCTCTCGGCAAAATGCCGAATTGGAGAACTGCGGATATCAGAACTTGGACTCGTCTTTGCTTCTGTGAGATTCCTGTGTTCTTTTTTCGATCGAGCTTCGCTCCCGGCCCTCCACTTCGATAAGTTGCCGGTCAGCATATTTCAATTCAGCCGTTGAACTGAACATTACCTGTAGCGAAATAAGGGTGTTATCCGCTTTCCAAAAGCGCGTATCCCCGAAGAGTTCTTTTTGAAACCCCGCCGGTTTCCCGTACTTTTTCATCAGAATAGAGTCAAGTTCCGCCTTGAAGTCCGGAAATCTGTTAATTCCCGACCATCTGATTGAGACAGAGCAGAGCTTCTTGCTCTGGGGCGTAAAAGATAGGTTCACCGAGGCCTGTTTGCCCAGCAGTTCCCCTCTGTAATAGAACTTCGTGGCGGAAGCAGCATGTCGCCTGACAGACGGGTTAAATTTCGTATCGCCTGAAATAATGCCGGATTTTTGAATGGGCAGGTTGTTTTGTTGCGCTACGCTGAGAGCCTCGTCAACGGTCATGCCGGAGGTCCACACGTCAAAGCGGAAAGCGTAACAGTCCCCTGCCAAGGTAATCAAAAAGAAAAGTACAAAGCAAGATACAACGATTCTCATCTGCAATTTCCGCGTCTGGGTCCATTCGGTCGGGAGAAGTTCAGCACGTCGAAAACGGATCCACAGGGACTGAGCAGAGCCTGTAGAACATGGATGTGGAACATGACAAGAATGGACTAATTATTGATTGCAGCCAAAGTCGAACTGAATATATTTCGCACACAATAGCTATAATTTACAAATCTCTCGCACAAAAATCAATCGACTTTTGGAAATTATAGAATTTTTAAATCTGCGATTTTCAGTAGGATTTTAATTGGTTAGCTCCTGTCTTCCCGATGGAAAACTTGAAGCTGCCTGCCGCATTCCTGCCAAAATGACGTACTGCCGACCTGAAGCAGCATGCTGCGTACCCGGGGCGATCTCGAACGCCACCGGGCATCTCCGCCTCAACTCAAAACATGGACACATGAGCCCACCAGCAAAAAAATTGCATATCGCTTTCCTTCGGTCCAGCCCGGCTCCCCTTGCACCTCAACCGGAATCGGGGCTTGATCGATATCCGTGCGATCTGTGTCAGCCGCGGCCCTTTCTTTACCGTTGGCGCTCCGCGTCGCCGCAAAACATGAGATGGAGGAGGGAATATGGTTACTCTGCTGGTGCTGGTGGGTATTGTCATCGTGTTTGGGCTCTACTTTGCGGCTTCGTACAACGGGCTGATCAAGGGCCGCAACGAGGTGAAAAACGCCTGGAGCAGCATCGACGTTCAGCTCAAGCGCCGCCACGATCTCATCCCGAACCTGCTGGAAACCGTCAAGGGCTATGCCGCACATGAAAAAGGGACCCTGGATGCGGTGGTCCGGGCGCGCCAGGAGGCGGTATCCTTCTCGGGCAACGTGGACGAGAGGGCAAAGGTGGAAAACACCCTGACCCAGAGCCTGCGCTCACTCTTCGCCCTGGCCGAGTCCTACCCCGACCTCAAAGCGAACCAGAATTTCCTCGCCCTCCAGGAAGAACTGGCCTCCACCGAGAACAAAATCGGATTTTCAAGGCAGTATTACAACGACGCGGCCATGCGCTACAAAAACCGCGTCGAAATGTTTCCGAGCAATATTATCGCGGGGATGTTCGCATTTGTGCCGGAACCCTTCTTCCAGTTGGAAGAGGCTGCGGAGCGCGCCGTCCCGAAGGTGACATTCTGATTGGAGGGGAAGCTATGTCGGTGACCATTCTCAATATCGGCTGGGCCCTGGTTTTTTCGGCAGTGGGGGCCGCGGTGGGGATACTCCTCGTGCTGGCCGCGACGGCGTTTATCCCCAGGCTGTTGGACCGCCTGACTCCCAACATCGACGAGCAGAAAGAGCTCGTCAGGGGCAACCGGGCCGTGGGCGACTATTACGGCAAAGTGGTTGCGGCGTCCATCCTGGGCATCAGCATCGTGATCGCCGCGGCGATCCTGGGCGGATTGATCTCGGCGCTGCACTGACCCCGCGTGTTCGCCGTAACGGCGGGCGCCGGTTTTGCGCCGTCTTTTGCGAAAGACCGCTTCTTTCCGCGGAGGTGTACATGAAACGCATGGCCCGGCTCTTGGCCGTTTTCATAGCGGTGCTGTCCGCCGGTCCCGTCTGGGCGCGCGGCGGAGGGGGCTGCATCGCGGAGGGGACTCCGGTCCTCACCCCGAACGGGCCGGTCGCCGTCGAAAGCCTCAAGGAGGGCGACGTGGTCCTCGGTGCGGCCGGCGCGCGGCTGGGTTCCGCCCGGGTCGAGGCCGTGGCGAAGCTCGACGTCGACCGCTACCTGGAGATCCGCGCGGGCGGGAAGTCCCTCATGCTTACCCCCGAACATCCCCTGATGGTGGGACGGGGGGAATTTCGCTCAGCCGGTGACATCCGGCCGGGAGACCGCCTGTACGTAGCCGGTGGGAATAAACTGCGGGAGGAGCGCGTCGCGTCCGTCCGCTCCGTTCCCGCAAACAGGCCCGCCTACAACCTGCTCGTCCATCCTCACGGAACATTTCTCCCCGACGGCATCGTCGTGCACAACAAGGGATGCTTTTTGCCCGAAAGTCCGATCCTGAAGGCCGACGGCACGCAAGTCCCGATAAGCTCCATTGTGCCGGGTGACAAGGTGATGGCCTTCACCTCCGAGGGCAAGACGATCCCCACCACCGTCAAGAGCATTGTGAGCATCGAGGTCGACCGGCACGTCATTCTCACCACGAACCGGGGAGTCCTGCGCGTGACGCGGGAACACCCGTTTTTTGTCGGCAAGGGGACGTTTAAAACTCTCGACGCCCTTCATCCGGGGGACATCATTTACACCTGGAATGGAAAGGGCCTGAGCCCGCAGCACATCCTTTCCATCGAGACCGTTCCGGGCCGCATCCGGGTCTACAATCTTCAGGTGGACCCGCCCCATACCTTTTTTGCCGGCGGCTTGGCCGTGCATAACAAGGGAGGTGGCGGGGGCTGTTTCCCGCCGGGCACGCCCATCACCACACCGCATGGACCGGTCCCCATCGAAAAGCTCTCGACAGGCGATACGCTGACCGGTGTGAATTCGGAGGGAAAACCGGTCGAAGTCCGGATCGAGAGCCTCCACGCCGCCCGCGCCCGCGTGCTTACCCTGCAAACGGACCGGGGCAGCCTGCGCACCACGGCGGACCACCCGCTCAAGCTCTCCGGCGGGAACTTCCGGCCTGCGGGAGATGTGGTCCCGGGGGCCCGCATCGACATGTGGGAAAACGGCAAGCTTTTCTCTTCGATCGTTGAGGGCAGATCCCTGGATGCCGTGGAAACACCGGTTTATAACCTCAGCGTCAGCGAACCCCACGTTTTTCTCGCTTCCAGCTTCGTCGTGCACAATAAAGGCGGCGGTTTCAGGTCCGGATCATCGCATTCGAGCGGCGGCGGAAATGGAAAACTCGACCCTGTCGGACTTTTATTGCTGGTGGTCATTTTCGGGGTTGCAATCGCGATCCTCATCAACAAGAGCAAAAGGAGCAAGAGCGAGAATCTCGACTTTGTTTACAGTGCATCCGACATTGCCCGAAAAGCGGACAAGACCGGCAAGCTGCTCCTGTTTCTTGCCCGGCAGGACCCGTCGGTCGATCCCGCGGCACTGCACAACCTTGCGGTCAACGTTTTCAGCACACTCCAGGAATGCTGGCAAAAGCGGGAATACGATCCGATGAAACCGCTCCTCATGGATTCTCTTTTCTCGCAGCATACGGCGCAGCTCCGCGGGCTGATGAAAGACCATGAAATCAATAAGATCGAAAATCTCAAAATCGACAAGGTCCACCTTGTAAACGTGCGCTACACGGAAAAACTCAACCAGCGGGAATTTACCGCCCTGATTACAGCCAGGGCCCGCGATTACTACGTGGACGACCGCACGGGCAAATTCTTGCGGGGCGACAAGGCCCCGGCCAGATTCCAGGAGTTTTGGACCTTCCAGTACCAGGACGGCCGGTGGCTCCTGCGGGAAATCGAACAGGCGGGCGAATCGGATTACCTCAAAGACGAGAACTTTGCCGAGATGCTGACCGATCAGACCATTCAGGGCATCTACGGCGAAAAGGCGGGAAAAGAGGGAGAAGCCGGACCGTGGCTGGAAAAGGGAGTCGAGAAAAAAGCCACGCGGATTGAACGGCTGCTCAATTTCCTGGCCCAGACGGACAAGCTCTGGAATCGGCAGACGATGGTCGAACGGGCGCGCCAGGTGTTTCTGGCGGTCTACCTCGCCCGTGAAGCGGGAGACCCGGCGAAAGTGCCGGTCGAAGACCTCTTCCCGGAGGTTGCGGAAAGCCTTCGAAACCAGCTCCGGGATTGGCAGCGTGACGGCGTAGCCGTGGAGTACCGAAACCTCTGCGTGCGCAAAGTGGAACTCATCCTGGTCAGAAATTACCAGGAACGCGCAAAAGACGAATATACGGTCCGGATAAGCGCGCATGCCCAGAGAATTATAAGAAAGTCGGAGCGGACGGCGGACGAGCAGCCCTACGTAACGCCGTTCGAGGACTACTGGACGTTCGGACGCCTGGATGAACGGTGGAAGCTCAAGGAAGTGTTGCCACGGGCCGAAGGCAAGCGGCGTCTGGGCGAGGAAAACATCGACGAAGACAGCACGGCCGGCCAGATGAACTGGTACTATCGCCAGAAAAGGACGAACTGAGCCCCGGCGGCGGTGCCGGAGGCAGCAATGTCGTGGACTCCAACCCGGTTTTTACCCGCTGCTCTTGGCGGGGACAAGGGAACAGGAGGAAACATCCCGGTTGCCGCCGCAAAATGGCGGACCGGTGAACCTCCCGCAAGGGATTCAGCCCTGAGGTTGGTGACCCGGTTTCGGTCCGAGTTATGGGGCCGGACAATAGGGGTTCATTTAACTGATTTGCAAGTTGCTTAGGGCTGCATACGTATAGTTAGCAGATTTGTCAGATTTGTCGGCGTGTCATGTACTTGGAAGACATCCGTCAGGTAATCGGGATGGGGAGAAGCCTCGCGGCTCCCCCCTTCCCACCCCACCCATCCTCGGGGCATCTTCTTCTCTAGCGCAAAGCGCTTTCGATACATCCAATCTCACGGTAGGTAGCCGCGGCCTTTTTCCTGAGATCCTCCATGGCGCGCATATTTTCTTCAAGCCCGCTCTGCAGCTTGCCGGCCAACGGCTCCCAGGCCAGTCTCTGGGCCAGGATGTCTTCGAAAAAGCCAACAGCGTAATAGGCCATCCGGCCCATGGCCAACACCTGGTAGTATTTTTCACCTATGAAGAAGTCCTTCGTCTTCAGATATTCTTCAAGCTTCGGATAATCAAGGGCGATTGTCCCAATCATCAGGGCCGCGTCTTTTACCTTCTTATAATCATCCTGCTCTTCTGAATTCCACTTGTCGATATCGTACCCGTAGTTTGCCCCCTTAAAAACATGGAGCAGCCGCTCGGATCGTTGATAGATCTCATCCAGATGTTCCCGCCCTATCTGAATCTGCCGAATCTCGGTCTCGACCTGTTTCCTGGCTGTGGAATCCAAAGGGGTCGTGAGCAGTCCAGTCCGGTATTTCATGGCGTTTTCGAGTTTATCTTTCGCGACCTGGTAGTTGTCCAGAAATTTATCCGCGGGAAGGTTGATCAGCAGATCGAAGACCACGCTCCAGGCCCGATCCACGGATTCGTCGTAGGCCTTCGAAATCTCCCTGGTTGCCTCCTCTAGCTGTGCCCGTTGGCTCTCATTAATCTTGATGAGGTTTTTCAGGGCGGTGTTGATGTATTTGAGCCGCTCCTGCGCCTCGAACAGGCGGTCGTTCAGGAACTCACGCCGCTCCGGCGTGAGCGGAAGGGTTTTGTCCTGGATCGCCGGGTCGTCACAGGGCGCCCAGACAGCCGGTTGGGCCACGGCCGGCGGCTGCGAGGAAGGGACGGCCAGGCGGCCGGTCTGCAGCATTTTCAGGTAATCGGACGCTGCGACCGGACGGTCCTGGATCTGCTGGTAGAGGCGACCGATCTGATTCAAGGTCTGAGCCGCCTGCCTGGCCGCTCCGGGGTTTCCGCTCATCTCGACGATCTGACTGTGGGTCGCCTTGATCATCTCCTTTTGGAGCTGCATCGTGGACGGCGAGACCGGGACCGGCCTGGCGGCCGGCAGTGTAATGTTCTGCCTGGCCAGATCTTCCCGTGACAATTCCCCGGTCAGGGCCCGGGCGCTCAGTTCAGACAGATACCGGGCCTTCTCCAGGTCGCCGGCATCGGCCGCCTGAACGGCCTTTTGGCCGATCTGGGCGCTGAGGGCGAGTTGGGCCGAGGTTTCTTTGGTCGTGGTCGTTGTCGAAGGGGTGACCTGGGTCCAGTTCCCCTTGGTTTTGAAAGATACCCCCCCTTCAAAGGCCCTCGTCGTTCCCCGCATACCGTTGGTGTATAAGCCTTCGCTTAACACATAGAAAGCCGGCACTTTCTCGGGGGTGTTCCATTTTTCCTGGGTTATGCCGCTCAGGTCGAGCGGGATATTTTGAGCAAGGGCCCATTTGGCCAGAGCCAGGACCTTGGCCGCCTCCCTGACCTCGTGAAAGGCCGGAACGATCCTGGCGTAGTCGTCATAATGATCCATGAAATGATTACACCAGGCGGCGAATTCCTGCTCCAATTTCTTGTTGGGAGGTCTTTTCCAGTATTCGCTGTTGTCCGCGAAGAAATAATGCATTTTGGAGGAAGCGAACTGGATGACCCTGTGATCCGGGGAGACCTCCATGGCGACCATCTCGGGCTCAAGCCATTGTCGGTAGTCAAGCTTTCCCCGGTTTTCCAGCAGTCCATGCTGGCTCTGATATTCATTGCGGGACAGGCTGCCGGGAATTTTTTGGAACAACTCCGGCATGACGCTCAGACTCTTGAGCGCGTAGTCCGCTTCGTACATAATCCTGGCAAGTTGGGAATGGCCGTCCAGGTCTATAGGGACGATGTTGGCGTAAGGGGTAGGCAGTCCTTCACAAAACTGGACGGCCTTAGGAGATAAATCTATTCCGGTAAATGCCTTAATCATAATGTTTGAACCCAAGTCTTCCTTTTTATTTTTGGGTATGTAAGGCATCAAGTTGTTCTGGATATTCTTGGCCACAGCCTCCCAGGTTATCTTCTTCGCGCTGTACCAGTCGCGCAGCGGCTGAAACTGTTTCGCTGACGCTATGTTGGCGGAAGGGGGGATCTCCAGATAGGCCGCGGCCATCAGGTCATGCATTATTTCATCGTCGCTTTTGCCACTGTCGAGAATAGAACGGGCCTCATCGCCGTGTCCCAGTACCTGCAGGGCTTTGACCGCCGCATCGGAGGTATTCTCGTATAAGAGTTCCAGGGCCCTGGCAACTTCGGTGTAACCGAGATGGGTAAAAACTCGAAGCTGAATATTGCGTATGGGCTGCGGGGGGAGGATTTCCTTGTTTTCACCCAGCTTAACGTAATTGTACCACTCTGCATACTCCTCCGGTGTGAGGCCGTAGAGCTTGGCCACCCCCCCGATCATGAGCTGGCGCTCCCGCTCAAAGTCGGGATGTCCACGAACGGCGTCGACCATAGTTTCGAGGTTGCTGCGGACCTTGTCCTCTGTGGCCATGATCTCTTTTCTCGTATCCGGGGTCGGCACCAGGTTAAGGATCGGCGAGGGATCCGCCAGGGCGGTTTTCAGCAGATCAAGATATGGAATCTTTCCGGTTTCGTAAATCCGGTCATAATGGCCGATAACGACGATCTGTCCGGATTGGGGGTCCACGATTACTCGGTCGAGCACATTGATGCAATCCAGGGCGTCGATCACAGAGACAGAAGTCGGATTTTCATGCGCGGGGACCCCGGGTATGGAAAATGTCTCTTGGAGGTCGGTCACCTTAAGTTTCCGGATTCCATGTGGAATGACCGTCCGTTCGATTTCAGCGCCCTCCCTCCTGACGAGCAATTTGACGGGAACATAGGGCGGCCGGGCAAGGTCCCGGAAATCTTTCAAGGCAACGCCATCCAAAGCGAGGATCACGTCGTTGACCTTCAGACCTCCGCTATCAGCCGGGGAGCCCGGGGTTACCTGTAGTACGAGCATGCCGCTGTCGGAGGCATGTTTGACTTTGAAGCCCCAGTCGGTGGTGTAGGGGAGGATGTGGGGACCGATTTCAGTCCCGTTTAAAGGTGCTTGAGCGTTCGCAGAACTTTCCCCGGCCGCAGAACCCCGGGGGAGTTCAGGTCGCCGAGCCGAATGTGTGCCGGCTTCGGTCACAAGAAAAGAAAGTAAATCCTTCTGCCCTTTTCTCTTAACCTTTATAAGGACTTGAGGACCGGATTCCCTCAGCCGCTTGGCCACCTCCGGGGTTTCGATGTAGAGTGCGTTGCACGATCCGATGAACCAGATCTCATCCCCGACCATTAGCCCTGCCCTGGAGGCCGGTGTACCTTCCGCGACCGAGACGATGGTGTGGCTGGCGCTCAGACCGTGCGTCTTGAAGGCGACATCGATTCCCACCCACCCCGATGGATAGGGGGCACCACTCAGCATCTTGTTTAGTTCCGGATTAGTCGGTGCGCACCCGTAGACCAACAGTGCAGCAAGAAAAAGAGAGGTAGATATTGCTCCAGCTATTCTTAGCCTTTTCATGTTTCTTCCCCCCCAGTTCAGTGGCAGTGTAAATACGATCGTATGAATTCAGTTAGAGTCGAAAAAAAGGCGCTTTTCCTTTAAAGAGGGTTTGCCAAAACCAAACTCATAAAAGGAGAAGCGCCATGAGAGTGGGAGGCAGTGTACCCGAGGTCGTAGCCCTTTTCAAATGTTCTTTGCATAGCGGGAAGAACACCCTTGCTTCCGTTGGGATTGCGTACTATATCGCATTCCTATGATAAAGGGGTGCCGAGTGGCAAGACTGGCTGGGCGGGTGGCACGGATAAGGGTTATCCGTGCGTTACGCAAGAGGCTCATGAAAAAGCCGCGATTTCAACTCCAACCGGCCTCAGTAAATACCATCCTGCCGACGCGGGTAGCCTTGGTACTCGCTTGCTTGGTCCGAAATACAAGATGGTATGACGAAGCTATTCGAGACCATCATTTATCCCTCTTGCGCTCCGCGCACAGACAAATGAGTTGTCTGTGCCACCCGCGGTGCGACTGTCTACACCACAAACCAAGCACGAGTTATTTTGAGTCCTCAAGGCAGAGTAATTACTGTCATGCCACAGTAGAGGTTATTAGGACATGGCTGAATCGATAGTAATCGCCGGGAATATGGCTAAATTAGCCATAGAAGTCTCCGGCTATGAAAATCCTGCGGCATCTGACCCCTTTGATGCCAATTGGCTTAGCTGTAATGTCGTGCTCCGGATGGGGGATTTTTCAGGGAGCATGACCGCAGCTTTTACGACGCAGGATTTTGCTCGATTTCTTGATGAGATCAGAGCCTCTCTCTCTTCATTCAGTGGAACTGCATCCTTTTTGACTCATGAAGACATGTTACGTCTGAGTCTCCAATTTGAGAAAACAGGCTTAGTGCTGGTTTCGGGGGTAGTCCAAGACTTCGGACCCCCAAAGGTGGCGTTCACATTTTCCTTTGAAAGCGATCAGTCTTTTCTCAGTGAAACATGCAAGCACCTTGAGAGAGTGGTGCATAGATTCCCCGTTAAAGAACCTTAATGTTTTGGTGTTTGCAACCGAGCCACAACAAGAGGCGCAATCGCTCAGTGAACCCCTTCCTCTAAATCCAGCCATTCTCTGCCGCTGTCTCCTGGAAACAGAATGTCCCGGTAGTGCCCTCTATACCCGGAAGACGCCGTTTAAGAGCAAAGCTGACCCTCAGAAATGCTATATCTCCTCCCCGGCCGAAGCGCCGCAGGATTGCCGCTGGTGTCATGTCATGCCCAGCACCGGTAAGGTAGAAGGATTTCAAGGCGGCGAGCGATATCCCCCAGCAAAACTGGTGTGCTTAACAGCGAATTTCATGCCGGAAACCTCCCAGGTGGTCGAAACCACCGGGGAGGTATCGGGCTGGCATTTCCACACTACGGCCAGGGGAATTCTTGCACAGGGAAGACGCCGGTACCGTTAGTGAAATCGCCGTGCATCGTTCGGAGTCGCCTTGAGCGGCGGATTGTCAACGACTGCACGCCCGGCTTAACCTGCCTTTCATGACTGGTTTTCGTTGTTCAGACGGAATTCGGACGGTCTTCTCAAACCCCGCCGCTCCAAACCAGTTGCCCCAGCCGTTGGACGGCCTGCTCCATGGCCGGCGACCATGGATGGCCGCAATTCAGGCGTATATAATTCCGGTAATGAAGACCGGCTGAGAAGATCGGCCCGGGACTTATGCAGATTCCTTCCGCGAGCGCCTTGTCGCTCAACTGAACGGCGTCGGCGTTTTCCGGCAATTCCACCCACAGCACAAGCCCTCCGGCAGGCCTCGTGACCTTGGTCCCAGACGGAAAATATCGGCCTATGGCCTCGATCATTTGTGCAGACTGGGTCGATACCGCAACGCGCATTTTACGCAGGTGGCGGTCGTACGCTCCATTTTCCAGGAACTCCGCGATCGCTTTCTGAAATATCTTCGGAACGCCAAGGGTGGACGCCATCTGGAGCCGTGCAATCGGTTCGAGAAAACGCCCGGGAGCTACCCATCCGATATGGTAACCCGGGGCCAAAATCTTGGAAAAAGAGGAGCACAGCATCACCAAACCGTCGTCATCGAATGCTTTTGCCGGTTTGGGACGCACCTCGGCGTAGCACAAGTCTCCGAAAGTATCGTCTTCAATCAGGGGAATAGACCGGCGCGCAAGCATGGCGACAAGGTCTTGCTTAGCGGCATCGTTCATGCAGCTTCCCAGCGGATTGCTGAAGCACGGCGACGCGATGCAGGCACGTATCGGGTGTGATTTCAATGCGTTGTCGAGAGCATCAAGGGAGATGCCGTTGTGCGGGTGTGCGGGAATTTCCACAACGGAGAGGCGGAGGCTTTCCAGGAGCAGCAGGGTGCCGAAATAGCACGGAGATTCCACAGCCACCAGGTCGCCGGGTCCGGCGACCGCTCGTACGCATAAGTCAATAGCCTGGGTGGCGCCGCACGTGATGACAATCTCATCCAGGTTGAGCCGACTGCCCCAGTCCATGGATCGGCGCACCACTTGGCGGCGCAGACCGTATTCCCCGGGAGGATAGCTGTAATTTTGGGACTGGGCGCTGCGCCTGATCTCTGCAGTCAGAATACGATCGAGAGTGCGACTGGGAAGCAGCCTCGGTCCCGGAGAAGCGGTCCCGAGCGGAATGATTTTTGGATCGAGACTGTTGCGAAGGACCGAGGTCGCCAAGTCGCCGATGCCGACTTTGGTCATCTTTCCGTCGGGAGCGGAGGTGGCGGGCTCCGGCGGGAGCGGAGCATCGAGCCCTCGAACGTAGTAACCGGATTGCGGTATGGCCTGGATGCGGCCCCGGCTTTCCAGGATGCCGTAGGCCTGGAGCGCAGTCGTCACGCTCACGTCTTCCCGGCGGCTGATTTGGCGCAACGAGGGTAGGCGCTCACCGGGCCGCAATACACCGCCGTCGATCAGACGAGCGATCTTGTCCGCCAGAGTACGGTACAGGAATGTGGGGCGTTTCTTCGCCATGGCAACTGTTATGATAACAAATCGTTTCACCTGTGTCTGTTATTTAAAACGTATGCCGATTATCGTGACGGCTGATCGGAAGACATCGGCTCGTCCACACCGGATAGAATCGGGAAGTGCGGACGGCGTTTTCCCATTCGAAGTGAAGGAGAAGGAGATGCCGAACGTTGGAGGTTCAGCCCCCGGGGGAAATGCTGCAACCGTCTTCATCCTGGGATGCGGAGGGCTCGTTTCCGCAGCCGACAACTGGATGGTAGCGCCGATCCTGCCGTCCATCTGCGATGGATTGAACGTGTCCATCGCCCAGGGGGCAATGATCCTGACTGCTTATATGATCCCTTACGGGGCCATGCAACCCGTTCACGGATACCTCAGCGAACGTTGCGGACGAGTCCGACTTCTCCGCTGGCTCATGTTGGGGCTCACCCTCGGCACCATCGGATGCGCGCTCTCGCCGTCGCTCATCTGGCTCTGCGCGTCCCGTTTCGTGACCGGCTTTGCCGCAGCGGGAATGATTGCGGTCTCCCTGGCGTTGATCGGAGATCGGATGCCGGTATCCATGCGCCGGAAGTATGTGGGGCGTTTCATGGGCATCGTCTTTCTCGGCCAAGGTCTGAGTGTTGGACTTGGAGGCCTTCTTGCCGGATACGTGAGTTGGAGGGCTATCTTTATCGTGTTTGCCGTCATGGCCGTAATCGTCCAAATCCTGTTCTCACTCTTGCGCGAAAGTTCCCCGGAACTATCTCATTGGAGCTTTCGGGAACAGGCGGCATTGACCATGTCATCGAGAAATGGGAGACTGATTTATCTTCTGTCTTTTGCAACGGGATACCTGCTGCTTGGAATATACGGCTTTTCAGGCGCATATCTTCAGGAGAGGGGAGGGCTTGATCCCCTGCAAGCCGGAGGGGTGCTCATGTTCTTCGGTTTTGCCGCCTTGGCCGCCGGCTCTTCCATAGGCTGGATTAGCAGGAGGACCGGGACGAGAGGAGTCGTTGTAACGGGTTCAATTCTCGGGCTGTTTGCCGCCGTTATGCCGGCGCTTTCCGCCGATTGGCGAACAGGATTGCTGTCGATTGTGGCCCTCGGACTGGGCTATGTTTTTATCCAGTCGACCATGGCGACATTGGCCTTTGACGTTGGAGCCCGAGGACTCTCCTCCGGCTTGGTGGGACTTGGGCTGTTTGGCGGGGGCGGGGTGAGTTCGGCGGTCGGGAGCTTCATCCTGGCGCGATACGGCTACGAGACGCTCTGGTACGTCTCCGTGGGGGGAACCATCATTCTGACAGCAGCGATGCTGCAGAATCGTTTTGTCTCAACCCGATAATTGCCATTTGCCGGCCATTGGCGCACAGACTGGTTGAGGACAAGCTATCTCTCTCGACCTTTGGGGGCTAATCACCTTTGCCCTTTCTGAATTCTGCCTGATTGTTCCCTGCCGCCGTCCGTCTTCGCCTATTATAGTCATGAAATACTCCGCTTTACCCTGAGAGCAACAGCAATTGGCAAAGCCGAAACCGGGACTTTGTACCCTGGATGAAATGTTCAGCGCCGGTAGAGAGTACCGGACAAGCAGGGAGCATACGGAGGAGGAAATCGAGGCTGAATCCCCGCCTGCCTGGTCTGCATGCGCCAGGGGCTTCCCCGCCAATTCCAAGAAATATTTGTCCGTCTATCGTACACCAAGAGCATCGATATGCTCTTTTTCGCCGGAGTCCATCCCCGCATGTGCGGGGAACACCCGTATGGGCCTCGTTGTGTACGACATCTACACGGTCCATCCCCGCATGTGCGGGGAACACCCTCGAACTTTTTCAAATCCGAGTCCTGAACGCGGTCCATCCCCGCATGTGCGGGGAACACGTATACGACGATGCGTACTGCTGGGGCGGTGACGGTCCATCCCCGCATGTGCGGGGAACACGTCTGGTTTCATGCCAGCCTCGGCCCCTCCGACCGGTCCATCCCCGCATGTGCGGGGAACACTTTAGCGCCAACTTTTCGAGAGATTCTGTACGCGGTCCATCCCCGCATGTGCGGGGAACACCACGTCCATTCTCCGCTCACGCGTTTGATGATCGGTCCATCCCCGCATGTGCGGGGAACACTGAAACCATCAAGATTCAGGATGTCCACGTTACGGTCCATCCCCGCATGTGCGGGGAACACCGCCCGGCCGCGTCAAATGCCTGCAGCATTTTCGGTCCATCCCCGCATGTGCGGGGAACACTTTATGCGGATAATTTAGGAGGATAATAATGGCGGTCCATCCCCGCATGTGCGGGGAACACGACATTGCGTTCGCCGACGGCCACACCATGAACGGTCCATCCCCGCATGTGCGGGGAACACCTCCGCTGTGGAGGCTCCAATGGCGTTTCTCCCGGTCCATCCCCGCATGTGCGGGGAACACACATCCTCCTCCTTGAATAGTTCTGCCGGAATCGGTCCATCCCCGCATGTGCGGGGAACACTTCCGCGGCCGGTATTTTACGGGTGTCAAGAGCGGTCCATCCCCGCATGTGCGGGGAACACCTTCCGGGGCGGGTGTCGGCCCTGGCGCCGGCGGTCCATCCCCGCATGTGCGGGGAACACCTGGGCGCGGTAAGGGTTGTAGCCCTCGCCGCCGGTCCATCCCCGCATGTGCGGGGAACACAGCTCTGGCCTTGACTCTGGCCTCTTCCCACTCGGTCCATCCCCGCATGTGCGGGGAACACTGTTCGATTTCTGAGCCCGCGTCGACAATCGTCGGTCCATCCCCGCATGTGCGGGGAACACAGATAGTCGAGCAGCGCCCGCCACTCGGAATCCGGTCCATCCCCGCATGTGCGGGGAACACTGGGCCAGAGTATTCCCCAGCACGATCTGGAGCGGTCCATCCCCGCATGTGCGGGGAACACAGGGGATTGCCGTTGACATCGATAAACGGCGTCGGTCCATCCCCGCATGTGCGGGGAACACGTCTCGGTAAGGTCCAGGGCGTCCAGCACTTCCGGTCCATCCCCGCATGTGCGGGGAACACTCACGAAATCCTCGCTCTGCGTGATCGTGATGCCGGTCCATCCCCGCATGTGCGGGGAACACGGTTTCCTTTTTCCCGTATAGATATAGGTCCCCGGTCCATCCCCGCATGTGCGGGGAACACCCGATCTGGGAAAATATTACGTTCCCTGTCCTCGGTCCATCCCCGCATGTGCGGGGAACACGCCCTGGCCAGGTTCGGATCGGCCGCTTCCAGCGGTCCATCCCCGCATGTGCGGGGAACACTTTTATCGACCATGTTGGCTACAATGTAACATCGGTCCATCCCCGCATGTGCGGGGAACACATGCCGATGCCATAGATGCTCTGCAGCGTAGCCGGTCCATCCCCGCATGTGCGGGGAACACGTTAGCCGCATGGGATAAGGATAAGAGTTTGCCGGTCCATCCCCGCATGTGCGGGGAACACTTCCATTTGCCTGTTCCTCCATTATCGGTGTCCGGTCCATCCCCGCATGTGCGGGGAACACTTTTTAGCCATTCTGAGGAAGGTTAAAAAAATCGGTCCATCCCCGCATGTGCGGGGAACACATACGGACATCGACGTGGAACCCGTTTTGATACGGTCCATCCCCGCATGTGCGGGGAACACTTAATGTCTGTTCCTCAAATATTTTCGGCAGCGGTCCATCCCCGCATGTGCGGGGAACACGTCATGCGGTGCCGTTTCAATCGGTTGCCAGTCGGTCCATCCCCGCATGTGCGGGGAACACAGGTAGTGCGCGGCCAGGTCGTTCAGACCATCCGGTCCATCCCCGCATGTGCGGGGAACACTACTTGCAGGCAGCCGTCCTGGAGATATCGTGCGGTCCATCCCCGCATGTGCGGGGAACACTAACGGTGAACTGGGATACGTTCAATGTGCTGCGGTCCATCCCCGCATGTGCGGGGAACACTCTCACGGCCTGGATCAGGGCGTCGCGATCCGCGGTCCATCCCCGCATGTGCGGGGAACACTCGACTGCCTGGCGGACAAAGCGCCGGCTCACCGGTCCATCCCCGCATGTGCGGGGAACACAATTTGACGGAGGCCAAGGAAGGAGCCCCTCTCGGTCCATCCCCGCATGTGCGGGGAACACTTATGCGGGGCGGCCTGCTCCTCAAATTTTTGCGGCGGTCCATCCCCGCATGTGCGGGGAGCTCCGATCAGTTTGGCTCCGGACAGATTGGCCGGTCCATCCCCGCATGTGCGGGGAACACACCATTTGCATGTAGCTGATTGTCTTGAACTTTTCCGGCCAGCAAAAAGTTACCGAAAAAATCAGCCGCTATTCGGGTCTCTCCGATGCCCTATTTTCGCCGCTGTCCGGCAGGAAGGACACGAGCTTTACGCCTTGAAGCTCCACGGGAATTCGGCGGTTTGCGCCCAGAGTCTCGAAATCGAATCCCGACTCGGTGTTGGTCGTCCAGCATATCACCGCATTGCCTTCCTCAATTCCTTCCTCAACCGTTTTCCACAGCATTTCACGAACGCGCCGTGAAGCTTTGCCGAGATAGACGCCGGCTCGTATCTCAAGCAGCCAGACGGCAAGCCTTCCTCGCAGACGGGGCGGGGCATTTTCAACTACGATGACCAACATCGCCAATATTCTCCTTCGCGGGAATTGCCGGTTCAACCGACTCCAATGGCCGTTCGGGCGGTTTCAGGCCCCCGCTGGCAAGCACTTCCTCAATTGTGGGAATTATTCGCCGAAGCAGCCTGGTTTGCCGGAAACTATCCCGGCAACCCAACCTGACCTCCCGTTCCGGGTCGGCGATGTTTTTTCTGCCGGCAACGCGGAACGCTACCGGGATAGTGGTCTCGAACTTGAAAATATCAGCAATATCGTAAACAAACGACTGAGGCTTGCCTGTATGAATAAATCCTATGGCCGGAGCGTATCCGGCAGCCAGGATGGCTGCCTCGCAAAGGCCGTAGAGACAGGCCGTGGCGGAAGAAAGACAGCGGTTGGGGAGATCGCCGCTTCCCCATGAGTTGGGGTCGTAGCTGCGGCTCTTCCATTGGACCCCGTACTGGCGGGCGCAAAGGTCGTAGAGCCGGCGCACGCGAGCGCCTTCTATTCCCCTCAACTGCTCTACACTCCGCCGTTCAGGCGGTTCTTCTCCGAACCTGAGTGCATACATTTTCCGCACGACTTTCAGCCTCGCCGAGTCATCCAAGGCAAGGCTTGCCTGGTAGAGCAGCCTGTCGGCCCTGGCCCCACCGGGTTGGCCGGCGGCATAGAGGCGCACCCCGGCATCGCCCACCCAGACCAGCAGGCACCCCACCCGTGAGGCCAGTGTCACGGCCGCATGTGAAACACGGGTCCCCGGCTCAAGCATCAGGCATGCAACGCTTCCCACCGGGATATGGGTACGCACGCCGCTTTTATCGACAAGGACAAAGGCCCCGTCGATGACATCCAGGTTGCCCTTTTCCACAAACAGGACCGAGAGACGGTCCTTGATCGGAATGGGTTTCAAAGTCGGAAGCATCGGATGCATTTCAAAACCTCGCCAAAGAAAGAAGACCACAGCCGAATGCCTTTCCCGAACCTATTCCCGAACAGATGGTGCCTCGGACAAGCTCGGGGTCCGCAACCTGTAGTACGCCCTCGAAGCGCACAGTTTTTATGTTCACTTTGAATTGGGAAGCTTCGGTTCTCTTCGTCCCTGAGAGATAGCCTTCGTCAACCGCCACAACCGAGCGAAAACGAATGCCGGTTTTCTCTTCCTTCCTACGCAACCAATCCTGCAAAACGTCATCACGGACCAGGCCGAGACGCTTGCCGTTGCGGGTGACCGTGGGGTTTGCGCGAAGCCGGAACTGAAACAGGCCGCCGGCCGGCAATGCGGGGTGAAACTCCTTAACACGGGCCTCCAGGAACCCCCGGCAATCGCCGCCGAATTTTTCCCACGAGGGCCTTACGGGACTCTGGACCAAGACCCTCAGGATTCTGTCCCTGACCTCCGGCTCGACCCTGAACAGCACGCGAAAATTGCCCGGATACTCCATGAAACCGGACATTACCCCCTGGTGCAGGCTGTACACATCCGCAACCAGGCGCATGGCATGCCGGTTCATCCGGTCCAAATTCAACTGGGAGAGGAACATGCAGCACCTCCCGCGTCGTTTGAAGATTCTATATTGATGAAGCTCGTTTCCAGATACCGGTCGTGGAAAACACGGCCGCCCTCCGCAAAGCTTACCGGCTGATCTTTTCTCGATTCGGAAGTAGGAGAATACGATTCGACAACCAGCCGAAGCCGGAGATAATTCCCGCCCGACGCCGTCCCTTTCTCTTGTACCGATGTCCTGCCTTCCGGCACGAGAAGCGGGTAGCTCCGAAGCGCACTTTCCAGGTCGGCCCCTTCCAGGAGACCATCACCAAGGAACGGCGGGATTGACGGCAGGTATGATTTGCGACCCAGGAACAGGTGCCAGCGAGGTTTTGCCAGTGCGGCATGGAGCAGGCGCAGAGTGGCGAGATCGCCTTCCAGACCGACCAGAAAGGCGGCATCCGCCAGGTAATAACGGCTGGAAATGAGGTCCTCCCAAGACTTCCCGGAGGCAACAATTACGTCCTTGGCCGTCTGGAAGTCCTTACGCAAAACTCCTTCCCTGTCAACCCGCACTCCCATTTTCAGTGCCGTCAGATCGCCAACCGGCTCACTGCGGTCTCGCCCCAGGGCCGCACAAAGCATCCCGACCACCCCGCTCTTGGTCGGTTCCCGCTCGGTGTCTCTTTCCTGAAAACGGCTGCGGGTCCCCCAGGACTGCATCGGGCCAGCGCAGGCCATGAGCAAAACACCCCTCATGGTCACCTCCCTTCGGTTCCGGGCGGGTTCGGAGCCAGCGCCGACCGCACCGTTGAAAGCAGCCCCGGCAAAGTGCCGTTTCCGCTGTGCAGGCTGAAGGAAGTGTCGCAAACTATATCTTCCGCCCCGTAGGTGTTCTTGAGCCGGTCGAAATACGATTCCAGCGCGACGATGGAGATCTCTTCCAGCGATTCGCCGGCGCCGGCGCGCACCGGCTTCTGAAAGGCATTGGCCAAAGACCATGGAAAGCCGTCCCTGCGAACGATTACACGCACATAACCGGCAGGGTTTTGGGCCGCCATGCTGTTTTGCTTCCCCGTCGGGACAGCCTTTACCGAAGCTTCTATGTAGCCCAGGACGGCCGCGGCCGTGAGATCGGCGTTCATCCCCAGGTTTTCCCGGAGCTTATCGAGGTTTATGTTGGAATAGCGGTAAAAACAGGAGCTGTTGAATTCCACCACGCCGATCATGTCAGAGCCTGATTCTTCATCGGGCAGAAGATCGTCAACAGCGGTAAAATAATCCATTTCCATCTCGACTTTGTTGGTGGATATCGCGTGCGCAACCTGGGAGGCGGCATCCACGTTCATGTTTTTGTCGTCTGCGACCATACGCCCAAAAAGTGCGATATCGGCGGCATAGCTTCGAGCTTCCTTGCGCCTGGCGCCGACAACGGCTTTCAGGTCGTTGCGCACTTTCACCAGTTCTTCCGGCACATCCCCCTTGGTCTTTTTTTTCTTACCTTCGGTTTCCTGCCCGATTCCCGCCGCGGCCATCACGTCCCAGGAGTCAATGGCGATTCGAGCCAGCTCGGATGTCTCCCCCTCACCGAAATACAGGAGGTATTCGGTTTTTTCCTTGTCTTTGAGCTTCAAACCGACGGCCTCGATCACCGCCTGGGCGACGTTGGCGGCTTCTTCTTCGGGTTTCCCATTGCCATCGACGAAAATCTCGACCAATTTACCCTTGAGGCGTTTGGTGCGAACCCCGGTATCTCCACCCGCTTCCTCGACCGCGCGGGCAAAAGCGGGGTGGCGCCGAACCGAGCGTTTGATACACTGGCTGGATATGCGGGCGCGCCGGTAACCGCCGAATTCACAATCTTTTGGAGTGTTGGAATCGTCCCGGTTAAGGTTTGACGGAGCGAAATTCTGGATAATATGAAGTTCGACGAAGGTTGCCATTTAGACCTCTCCTTTCCCTTCCTGCGGATCGTCCTGTTTTTCGTATGACCAGTAATCTCTTGCCCATTGAAGCTGTACGAAACGGTCCCGGTGGTCCCAATAACGAAGGTCGTTCAGAAGGCGGTGATAATCGATGGCTCCTCCCTTGCTTTTCGCCAGCGAAACGGCATGCCGCAGGGATTTGCCCAAATCCTCCGAATCGGTGGAAAGCAGGCTGACAAATCTTTTTTCTATGCTTTCGCTGCCCCCCTGTTGCTGAATTGCCCGGAAAACCCCGCCCATGCTGCGTCCCCTGGGGCCGGCTTCCGGGTGCATCGCAAAAAGCGACGCAATCAGGAACAACCGCTCCTGATCCCGCCGATCCTCGGACAGGAAGGGCACCACATAGGGGTACATCTCCGGGGTGCCCATCCTCTTCCCAAGGCCCCGCCTGAGTTTTGCCAGAGCGGCCCGGTCGTCTTTTTCCCTGAGCCGCTCAAGCGCCGAAACAAAAGGCTCGTCCCTGTACTTCATTCCCGTTTCCCTCCTTCCGGATCAAGCGACGCCAGGCGGCCGTTAAGCCGCCGGCTCGCCTCGACCCATGCCCTGAGTGCTTTGGCGGAATCCGCATAGTGGTGTTTCATGCAGGTATCGAAAGATTCCCGTGCAGTACGCTTTACGCGATCAAACCAGGTTGTAAGCGCCTCGTCCTTCTTTTCCAGGTCCAAAACGAAGTCTCGAAAATGCCTTTCGAGCCGGTCCCAATAGACGTTTGCCGCTCCCGCACCGTTCGCCTTTTGAGTGACGTCTTTGGAATCTTTCGGCAGGCAGCCGCGAACATAATCCCGCACGGCATCGCTCAGGATGGTCCCCGCTTTTTCCGAAAAATCCATGGCCCTTTCCAGGCAGTCCACCAGGTCCCGATCCGAGAGCAAAGCGAGCGGGATATCCAGCGTTTCCTTCCGCCAGGCGAGCGGGTTGGCTTTGTCGTTTGCCAGGCCGTAGGTGTAGCAGCGATATTGGGAGGCGAGCGGGACCACCTTGCGCAGTGCGATATCTCCAACCAGCCGGAATGCCAGCGGGCGGTGGTCGCTATCTGCATCAAAGGCGAAAAGTGAAGAGCTGTCCCTCCACAACAGGCGGTCGGGCTGCAGTTGTACAGGGATCAGCGTCCCGTCCTTCCTGGACTTGCGCTGGAAATAGCCCGGATTCTCAACGTCCGGGAAAGCCACCCCTTGTGCAATGTGGACCGAGGACACATGAATGTCCCCGTCACTATTCGTTTCGGGGACAAGAAGCAGGTGACGGCATCTGCCTGTGAGGAAATCCAGGTATCCTCTTGGAACAGCCGCCCCTACCTCTCCATTTTCGGCGGATTCCCAGACGGGGCAATCCCGGCTTGTGCTTGGCATCGGCTGTACATCGCTATAGACGTTCAGATTGAGCGTGAGGGTATGGAAAAGGCTCTCCCCCTGCAGGACAACAAAGATACCGTTGACCATAACGGCATTCAGGTAGCTCTGCTGATATCCGAACAGGTTTGTCGTCTTCCTGTTGAGACCGCCCAGAGAATACATCTGTGCCGTGACCAGGGCCGCAGCCGCTTGTGCCGGCGTCAAGCTCACGTTGGATATGTCGGTGGTGTGATTGAAGACTGTCTTATTGTTGCCACTGGAAAGTTCCAGGATGATCGAACTTATGTGCGCCGGCGAGTCTCTGCCGCCGGCGTCCAAAATCCTGAGCCCCGGCGTTTGGTAAAAAGGAAAATCGGTAGAAAAGAGATCAAAGCGGTCCCTCCATTTTCCGAAGTACTCGTCGATGCGTTCGGCCGGAAACCTCCCGGCAAGGTAGAGGCCTTTCCAGTCGCCGACCCTGCGGGGTCCATCCACAATGCGGTGAACGGCGGCCAAAAGCACTCTCAGTAGGGCTGCTTCCGTGAGCGGGTTCTGGGGTTCGATTCTGCTGATTTCGTGAGCACGAACCAGGATGTCCCTTAGACCGAGGCTGTTTCTTTTTCCGTGTAAATCGATACAGGGAATCCATGGCCGTTCAAGAAGGTTGAAGGAAAATCGGTTCATTTTCATAACCTCCCTATTTGCTTTCAAAGCGTAAGCCGAGTTCGTCATCATAGAGAAGGCCGGGCAGATCGACGGCGGACGTTCCAGATAGAAACAGGGGCCGGCAGTGGCGAAGAAGAGGCGCATCCCGCCACTGCGCCGGAGGATCGTTATTTTCCGTAAATGTCCTTACCACCAGGGGATGGTCCGATTTAATGCTCCGGGAATAAAACAGGCGTTCCTCGTCCCGGCTCTTCACGGCAAGAGGTTGATTCTCATTAAGAACGATCAGGGTCACGCCGGGACGGGTCAGGCGGGTGAAGACGATCTGTTCCTCGTCACGATTGTTTGCGAGAAGCCCCAGGTAGTCAGGATCGTCGCGGCACTGCTGCGCATCCATCAGGGCGTTTGCCGAGGCGAAGAACTCATCCGCTCCCTGGTTCCCCAGCCGTTCCGATTCCCACTTTTCGGCCATGTCGATAAGATGGCGGGGAATCGCGGTACGTATCTCTTCATCGTAAACCGACTCGATGATGCCACTCATACCATACGGCACCTCCACCTCGATTTCCCTCAACCCATCGGGCCGGGCAAACAGCAGACAGGTCCTCAGGAGTATGTCGGGTTCATAGATGCCGGCGCTGCCTCCGAACCGGGGCACGGAAGAAAGGAACTCGGGCATGATGACGTGAAGGGCACGTCTTCGCATGGATCGTGGCCTGTCCCGCATGTGTCTGTGCAGCCTTCCGGCCCTTTGGAGCAGGAGGTCGATGGGGGCCAGGTCCGTAACCATGAAGTCGAAATCCACATCCAGGCTTTGCTCCAACACCTGAGTGGCGATTACAATGCCCTTCCGGGGCCTCGTCCCGTCCTTCTTGTACCGGGAAAGCACGTAACTCTCGATGGCGAGTCTTCTTTCCAGGGTAAACCTGGAGTGGAAAAGCGCCAGGTCAGTATCGGGAAATGCTTTTTTTGCCCGCTCATAGAGGTCCTGCGCATCCCGAACCGTGTTCATAATGCAGGCGACACACCCTTCGTTGTCGGCTAGCCGCTCCGAGAGAAGCGACACGATGCGGTCGGTTTTTTCTTCCGGCGAAGCGACGACCGGCGCCAGGTAAATTGTGTCCTTATCGAGTCCGTTTATCTGGTGCCCGAGGGATGTTCCCTCCTCATCGACTCCGAATACACACGGGTAATGAACATTTTGGGGAATCATCACGCCGGGCCGGAATGCAGCCAGCAGCCTTTTACGGCGGGCTTGGGGCAGGGTTGCGGAAAGCAGGACCACCGAGGTTCCGCAGGATGCCAGCCAGCCGATAAGCCTTCGCAGTTCTTCGCCCACATATGCGTCGTAAGCGTGGACCTCGTCAAAGACCACGAGCTTGCCCGCCAGTCCGAAAAGCCTGACAAAAAAATGCTTAACCGCCAGGACCGCGAGAAGTGATTGGTCGATGGTGCCGACCCCGTATCCCGCCAGCAGGCCGCGTTTTTTGGCGGTGAACCACGAGGAAGCGGATACATCCTGCAGGTCGCCTTCAAGTGCAGAGAGGCGAAGGCGTTCGTAATCGCAATTGAGGTCCGCATTGGCATGCAACAGGTGAAGCTCGGCCCCGGCCTCGGAGCAGAAGTTACTCAGAAATTGCTCCATCCGCGGCAGCATCGCATTCCCGGTTGCCTGGGTTGGAAGCGCATAATACATTCCCCGGAAATGGCCGTTTCTTTGGGCATAGACCGCCTGTGCCGCTTCGGTCTTTCCGCTCCCCATCGGACTTTCGACCACAATGAAAAAGGGCGGGCGAAGACGGCCGGCAATATCCATGGTGGATAGCTGGCAAGGATTGGGACCGAAGCCAAAAATCTCGGAAAACTCCCAGGACGCCTGCCGTACCGACTGTAACCGAAGTTCCCCCACCACTTTTGCTGACCTCTTCCCACACTCCAGGAGATAGACCGCCAGATCGGATGGCGGGCCACCGCCGTAGGTAAAATAATCCTCCGATGAGGAGAGCCAGTCCGACACAGTGATAAGGCCGGCCAAAACCAGCAAGGACGGGGTGGAAGGAACCGCAATATTCTCCAGGCCGGCAACCTCGAAACAATCTGCGAGAAACCGGACCGCGGTTTTGCGCGCCTCGCTCCATTTACCCGACCCGCTCCGCAGGCTGGGCCGATTGACGAAAACACCATGATGGGCGGCCAGGACACGACTGAAGGCGGTGGAGACTTCCTCGCAACAGCCGAGCCCCTCCTGGAAAAGTTCGGGGAGAGTGTCCAAGGCCACATACCCGTGAAGCGGTTGGTCAGCCTTTGAGAATTCATACCCCCTTTCCACAAGAGGAGCGCAGAAATCGACTCTTTTGGCCTGGAAGCCGGGACTGATTTTGCCGATATCATGCAGGGCGGCAATCAGGCCAATCACGTCCGGCAGGGAATCGGGAGAGGCGCCTAACTCAGCGGCCAGTTTGTGCCTAAACACATCCGGCTGTGCCCGAAAAATCTCTCTGGCAACCATACCGGCATCGAGCATGTGGCAAATGGCTGGATGATAACGGTTGTCGGCTGCCTTACCCCAGAAAAGATACAACTCTTCGTTGCTCATTGGGCATTACTCCGTGCCATGTGCGGGGCAACTACGGTCAAGGCCGGGGTTCCATATACCACGGCCGCATGCCAGAGGGGCGGTATCCACTCCAGTCCCTTTCCAGCCCCGATATTACCCCTGGAGAAGGGGCTTATTATAAGGAGGCTTGAAGCACACTGGCACAAAAGAAATAGGAAGACAAGAGCGTTGCCAACGCAGGCTCACCTCTGCGGTATGCTTGCAGCTCTAAATCATTTATGAGGATATTTA
>LUZZ01000161.1 GCA_001603845.1 Syntrophobacterales bacterium Delta_01
GTCCATGGACGGGTGCGTGAGCACTCCGCACGGGTAGGGTTTGATGCTCACGCCGGGGTCGATAATGGAAAACGGACTGCCGAAACAGCCGGCAATCTTTTCACTGTCCACGCCGCCCGCCGTCACCTGAAAAAACCCCCACGGGCCGTCGAGTCCGTCCGGGCTGGCCTTGAATCCATCGGCGGCCCACAGGGAAGCGGTCAGGCCGTTGAACGCCGCCCGCCCCACGTGGACGGGTTTCATCATCGTGCCGAAGCTTACCCGAATCCCGGCGGCCATGGACGCCGCAGCCCCCAGCGCGTGCCTGAGCCGGAGCGGCGTCAGCCCCAGGAGCTTGCCCGCGGTCATCGCCGCCGCGAAGGTCCCCACGGTGCCGGAGGAATGAAACCCTTTCTTGTAGTGATCCGGTTTCATGGCTTCCGCGATCTTGCACTCCACTTCAAACCCGGCGACAAACGCACAGAGGAAGTCGCGCCCGGAGATTTTTCCCAGTTTTTCGCAGGCGGCGAGCCCGGCCGCAAGCGGCGGGATGGTGGGGTGGGTAAGGAGCCCGTAGATCCGGTCCGGAGTTACAGACAGTTGGGTGTCGTCCCAGTCCATGGCGTGGCCAGCGGTGCCGTTGACCAGGGCGGCCAGGGGCGCCGCCATCCGGGTGGATTCCACGCCCAGGGTGGTGGCTTCCGGCACGTTTCCGAGCTGTGCGGACTGCCGCTTGACGATTTGGGTGCAGGGCTGGTCCGACCCCGCCACCATGAGTCCCAGGCCGTCCAGAACGCAACGCCCGGCGATGCGAAGAGTTTCACGGGAAAGGTCCTCGAATTTCAGGTTGGAGGTGAATTCAGCGGCTTCGCAGGTGATGGACATTTCCGGATTCATAATTCAGAACTCCCTTTGCGACTTCGGATAAAATGGGTGTCAAGCAGTTCCTGTCACGGTAAGCCGGCCCCGCCGCACAGCGCCGCTTCGCGCTGAACCCGCGGGCCGGCAAATGACGGCGAAGGCCTTGTGCGCCGATCACTGCGCCTTGTCGGCCGCGGCGCCGCCGGCGGGTATCCGCCTGGATTTCATTTCCCTGAAGATGGGAAGGGCCACCGACAGGATGGACAAAATAATCAGCGCCATGGTGATGGGATGCTTGAGAAACACGGAGATGTCCCCTCCCGACTGGATGTAGGCGCGGCGGAAATTGACCTCCATCATGAAACCCAGCACCAGGGCGAGCACAATGGGAGCCATCGGGATGTGCACCTTGCGCAGCAGGTAGCCGATGATCCCCGAAACGATGGTGACCCACACCGGGTAAAGACTGTTGCTGCTGGCGTAGGCGCCGATGATGCAGATCACCGTGATGCAGGTGGCGAGAAGGCCCTTGGGGATGGCGGTAACCCGCATCCACAGGCGCAGCCCGAAAAGCCCGATGCATACCATGGCCGGCGCGCTCATCAGCAGGGCGGCGAAGATGGAATAAGGGATCTCGGGGTTTTTGGTGAACAGGAGCGGTCCGGGTTGAATTCCCTGGATGGTGAGCGCCCCGATGAGGATGGCGGCGCTGGCCGAACCGGGCACGCCGAGGGCCAGCATGGGGGCCAGGGCGCCGGACACGGCGGCGTTGTTGGCCGCCTCCGATCCGATGATCCCTTCCGGGTTGCCCGTTCCGAACGTTTCCGGCGACTTGGAGCCTCTTTTGGCCTCGTTGTAGCTCACCAGCGAGGCGATGGTGGCCCCCGCTCCGGGGATGACCCCGATGACATAGCCGATCACGGACGACCGAAGGAACGTGAACCACTGTTTTTTGAGAAAACCGGCCTCGACCCCCAGCCCCTTGATCTTTTCGGGCTCCACCGGCTTCTCGTTTACCCCCTCCAGCATGTAAAACACTTCGGAAAGCGCGAACAGCCCGATGAGAGCCGGCAGGAACGGGATGCCTTCCATGAGGTCCAGGTGAAACACGTACCGGAAGGACCCGTTGATGGGGTCCACGCCGATGGTCACCACCAGCAGCCCGATGATCATGGCGATGAAACCCCGGAGCAGCGACTTGCCGCCCAGGCTGCTCACCAGGCTCAGCCCGAACACGGCCAGGGCGAAGTATTCCGACGGGCCGAAAGCCAGGGCGAAAATCGAGAGCGGAACGGCCGTGAGGATCAAAAACACCGTGCTGCTGAACGCGCCGAAACCGGAGGCCAGGATGGAGATGGTGAGCGCCCTTCCCGCCTGCCCCTTCTTGGCCATCGGGTAGCCGTCGAACGCCGTGGCCGCCGCCGCGGCCGTTCCCGGGGCGTTCAAAAGAATGGCCGTGATTCCTCCCCCGTACTCCGCGGACATGTACAGGCTCACCAGCATGATCATGGCGATGACCGGGTCCATGCCGAACGTGAACGGCACCAGGAGCGCGATTCCGATGCTGGGGGTCAGTCCCGGCATGGCCCCGATGAAATAGCCAACCGCCGTTCCGGCGATCATGGCCAGGAGCTTTTGCCACGCCAGGATTATCGTGAGTCCGTGCCACAATCCATCAAACATTGCATCCCCTCGTCATTTGATAAATGCGGCCCCCAGCCGGGGCAGAGACACCCCCAGCAGCCGGTCGAAAGCCAGGTAGTTGAACACCAGGAGAAACGCGGTGAGGGCCGTGATCCACTTCCATCTGCGCTCGCCGCTGGAAAGGAGAAGAGCGGGGATGAAGAACAGGGTGTCCAGGTAGTATCCGGCGTAGGGCATGGCCAGCGCGTAAGCGATGATGACGGCCGCCGACCCCAGGTTCTGGCGGAACCGGTTGGCCTTGATGGGCGCGGATTTCGGCAGGGCGCGCAACTCCTGCACGATGAGCACCAGGGACGTGATGAAAAGGCTGCCCGAAATGAGCAGCGGAAAACTGTCGGGCCCCGAGTCGAAGGCGTTGAGCGGTTCGTCGAAATACAGGGCCAGTATGAAAAACACGACCGCCCAGACGGCCAGGACCACCCCCAGCAAAATCCTCCCGGCAGCCATTTTCATCGCACTCTCCCCCTCGTCCTGAAGTTCACGCTACTTGATTCCCAGTTCCTTGTACCAGCGCACGGTAAGGCCCCGTTGCGCATTGATGAACGCGGTGAAGGCCTTGATGTCCATGCTGCCGTCTTCCTGGTCGGTCTTTTTCAGGTAGTCCTGGAAGGCGTCGCTCTTGATGGCTTTCAGAAACGCATCGCACAGCTTCTCCTGGACCGGCGCCGGGATTTCCTTGCGGCCGAAAATCCCACGGAACTGCGCCCATTCGGCATCCACGGGATAGCCCGCCTCGGCGTAAGTGGGCACGTTGGGAAGCGATTTCAGTCTCTCGTCGGACATCACGCCCAGGATCCGCAACTTGCCGGCTTCGACGTGCTGCGCCACCTGGCCCGGGTTCGAGTTGGCCGCGTCGATATGGCCCCCCAGCAGGGCGGTCACCGCCGCGTTGGTGCCCTCGTAGGGCATCCACACCGCCTGGATGCCGGCACTTTTGGCCAGGATGTTGAAAGCCACGTTGTGGCCGGAACCCACCGATCCGTAGCCGCCCACCCGGAGCTTGTTGGGATTCTGCTTGGCGTATTCCACGAATTCCTTGAGCGTCTTCCAGGGGCTGTCCGCCTGGACGACCAGGATGTAGGGGTCGATTTGCGCCCGCGCGATCCAGCAGAACTGATCGACGCTGAACTTGCCCTTGAGCTTGCTCTCCCAGGCGCCGATCTGCGTGGGCGTCACGGCGGCCAGCGTGTAGCCGTCCGCGGGAGCCGAAAGAAGGGCCGCCACCTGCATCGCGCCGCCCCCGCCCGGCTTGTTTTCCACCACCACGGGCTGGCCCAGAAACGTTTCCGCCGCTTTGCCCAGGTGCCGCGCCATGAGGTCCGTGGGCGACCCGGCGGATGTGTGAGTGATGATGGTGATCGGTCGATCGGGAAATTTATCCTGTGCCTGTACCGGGCCGGCGATGAAAACGCCCGCCAGAATCGCCAGAAATGCGCCGACAACCTTGCCCTTCATGTTCTCTCTCCTTTCCATGGTGGCGTGAAGATTCCGTACGCGCCCCGTCCCGGTCTCGCCGGCAAAAATACGGCGGGGCCGCTTATCCGGGACATGATTTCCCGCACGGGCGCGGGGCCGCAGGGCGCACCTCCGCCTCCCGCGTCGCGGCATTACCTTGAATTCTTCCGATTGGTCGTGGACCGGCCGGCGCTCTTAAGCGCTGCGCCGCTCCGGCTGCCCGGTAGTATGGTCCGTCTGTGGTTGAATGGTTCTCAAGGCACTCAGTATATGGCTGACGGCCGCTTCCTCGCTTCGCACCGGGTCGTGTTGCGCCAGTGCGGCCAGGATACGCCTATGTTCTTCATGGGTGTGTTTGGGCCGGTCGCCGGTCCCCAAAGACTGGAGCATGAAAAAATGGATCTGGCTCCGGATCCGGTCCAGAAAATCCGTGAGCACGCCGTTTTGCGCCCACACGCCGATCAACCGGTGAAACTCGGCGTTGATCCGGGCGACTTCCGGGATCTTGTCCTCCCCGTCGGCCCTGTCCGCGGCATCCAGGAGCGATTCCAGCTCCCTCAGCCCCTCGTCCGTGATGTTGGCGGCCGCCAGGCGGGCGGCGAACCCTTCCAGCACGGCCCTGACATTGTAGAACTGGTCGAGTTCGTGCGGTTCGAGCTTGATGACCTGCGCCCCCTTGAACGGGGTGAACTGGACGAGTCCGTCTCTTTCCAGCATCTTCAGCGCTTCCCGGACCGGGATGTGGCTGACGTCGAGTTGCACGCTCAACTGGCGTTCGACGAGCCGTTCTCCGGGAACGAACTTGCCGGACAATATGGCCGAACGCAGGCATCGGTACACGGCCTGGCCGGCGGAAATATTATTGATGGGCGACATCTTCAATGTACAGGTCCCTCTCTCCGGAAAGCTATATTATATATGCTATAGCATTTTGCAAGCAAAAAATGCCCTCGTTCGGCACCGAGTTGCACGGAAGGCTTCATTCCCGGAGACGGCCGGCGGGTGCGGATTTACGGGAAAGCGGCGTTCGAAGCGATCAAAGTGCGGACAACGGCGGAGTGAACGGCCGGGCGCGGGTTCCGGGATGGCTCAAATAACCTGGCCGGCGGCGATGATTTCAGGCTCGCTCTGTTTTCCCGGCAGTCGGATGATGAACGTCGAACCCTCCCCCGGACGGCTTTCGGCCCGGATGCTTCCACCGTGCCGTTCCAGAATCTTGCGGCAGATGGCGAGCCCCATTCCGGTCCCTTCGTATTCGCCCCGGCTGTGCAGTCTCTGGAAAGGCCTGAAGATGCGCTCGGCAAACTGCTGGTCGAACCCGATGCCGTTGTCCCGGACATAAATTTCGCAAACCCCATCCGCATCCTGGATTGCATGGATGCGGATCCGCGGGGGCTGCTCGGACCGGTACTTGAGGGCATTGCCGATCAGGTTTTGAAAAACCTGGGTCATCTGGCTCTCATCGGCTTCCACGGCGGGCATGTCTTCCAGCTCGATCCGGCAGCCCGTCTGCTTGATCGCCGCTTCGAAGACATCGGCCGCTTCGCGCACCGTCTGCACCAAGTCTATCTTCCGGAACGGTTCGGGCCTGGTGGCCACCCTGGAGAACAGGAGCAGGTCGTGCAGGAGCTGGCGCATGCGATCCGCCGAAGCGCGGACCCGGTCCAGGTATTCCCGGCTGGTGACGTCCAAAACGGAGGCGCATCTTTTTATGGCCATGTCGCAGAAGGTCTGGATCTTGCGCAGCGGTTCCTGGAGGTCGTGGGAGGCCACGAAAGCAAAATCCTGCAGCTCCCGGTTTATCATTTCGAGCCGCGCGGTATAGACTCTCAGTTCATTTTCGGACCGCTTGCGCTCGATGCCGATCCGGATGGAGGAGATCCCGTAGGCCAGGTTTTCGGCCAGGTCGTTTAAAAAGCTCACCTCCCGTTCGTCGAAAGCATCCGGCTCCGGGGCGTAGATGGTCAGCGCCCCGATCACTTTCTTTTCGATAATCAACGGCAGGGCAATGGAAGAAGCGAACCCCCTCTGCGCGGCTTCCTCGCGCCACGGCGCGAAGGAGGGATTGGCCATGGAATTTTTCGAAACCTCGATTTTTCCGGTTCGAATCGCAACCCCGGTCGGTCCCCTCCCCTTTTCGTCATCGCCCCAGGTGATCACCACCCGGTCCAGGTAGCCCCGGTCCTGCCCGGCACGCACAATGGGACGGATCGTTTTGTTTTCGTCGTATTCGGGAATTCCCACCCAGGCCATGCGGTATCCGCCCACGTCCACCACGATCCGGCAGACCTGCTGGAGCAGTTGCATCTCCTCGGTCTGGCGCACCATCGCCTGGTTGCACTCGCTAAGGGTCCTGAACGCCCGGTCGGCCCGCCGGAACCGTTCCTCGGCAAGCTTCCGGGGTGTAATATCACGGTTGATTTCGATGAACCCGCCCACCGCAACCTCTTTATCACCGGCCCACCTGCTTTCGGTGATGATCGCCCGGCCGTCGGCCCTGGTGTGCCGCAGTTCGCCCGTCCACTCGCCCTTCCCAGCGATGGCTTTCACCACGTTTTCAAACGGCTCGGGGAACACGGTGCGAAGCAGTTCCGGGCTGACCCGCCCCAGGGCTTGTTCCGCGGTGAACCCGTAGGTTTCCTGTGCCCCCCGGTTCCAGAGAATGATCCTGTTCTCCGAGTCGCACACGATAATGGCGTCGTGTGCCAGGTCGATGATCGCGGCTTTTTCCACCAGCGCCTGGTTGGCTTCGAGCAACTCCTGCGTGCGCTCCCGCACGCGCAGGTCGAGATCGTCCCTGGATTTGCGCAGTTCCTCCTCCCCATGTTTCAGTTTACGGAACAGCAGATCATAGGGATGGACCAGGCTGGTTTCGATAATCGCCTTATAGAGGAAATAGAAGGAAACGATTTTTAAAAGATGGCCGAGCAGGTTGGAAAATCCGTAGACGCTCAGGTACGTCGTGAAGGCGATCTCCTGGACGACGGCCGTCAGGATGGAAGCGACCAGGAAGGCGAGCACCCTTTTTTCGAATTCTCCCGCGTTCCTGAGAAGCAGCACCACCGAAGCGAGCAGGACCGCGCAGATGATATATTCGCTGATGATTTTGAAAGGCGTCAGCCCCACCCCTTCGATGAAGCAGTCGGGGAAGATTTTCCAGTAAAATATGGATACCAGCACGAGCCCGATGACCAGGGCGTAGCCGACGATGACCCGGCCCGGGTTCAGCTGCCGGTGAAAAAACATTGTGGCCAGAAGGAGGGAGAACGCCTCCGTATACCGGGCCACAATCCAGAGCTGCGTGGGCAGGTTGGCGTCGAAGCCGTGGAATATTCCCATCCCCTTGAAGGCGAAGGTGTGCAGGAGGTCCACCCCCCCGACGAACAGGTAAGCGACGCCCAGGAAGAGCAGGTATTGATTCTGGAGGAACCGGCGGGCGTTCCACACCACCATGAAGATGCCGAAGGCGATGACTATGCTGAATATCTCCGCAATTCCGTGGAACAGAAGATAGCCGTAGAAGCTGCTGAGGTATACCCCGATCAGGGCTGAGACAAGGGTAACGGCACTTGAGAGTTTCATCGTAGTCCGTCCAACCGAAGCCTGAATGTTTCCCATGGAAAAAGCCGTCCACCGACCGCCTGCACTCCATTCCTCGGGGCATTCCCGGCTCGTCCACGGACGCGAAAGTCCGATGGGAGTTCCGGGCGAACCGGTGCATTCAACTCTTATCGCTTATTTTAACGGGTAACAGAAGGAAAAAGACGCTTCCGGGGAAAAGGTGGAAAAACCTTCCGCCTCCGCGAACCGTTGTGTCCGTCACTTCAGGCGTCTTCCGCAGTGGGGACACTTTCCGGGGTCGATGACCACTCCCAGGTAATAGCGGTCATGCCCTCTTATGATTTCATTGCAGGACGGGCACCGGTATTGTTCGAACCCCACGAGCGCAAAAACGACTCCCGCCACGAACTGCGATACGGCAAGAGCGCGCCAGAGTCCGGCGCCCCCGGCGGGCGAGGCGAAATGGCCCGCCAGTTGGAGCAATATCAGGCCGACGGACATCAGGACCATCGTAAATGCGAAACAGCCCAGCATCCGTTTCCTTCTGCGCTGGAATTCCACCACAAAACGATCTTCTCCGCCGTCTTGCATCGCATTCCCGTCCCTTCCCGCCCGTGCGGATGTGGTTATCCGGGGGCTCGCTTCAATGTAGCTGGACACTCTAAAAGATTATAAGTAGCTCTTACAGGAACGCAATCGCATGGATGGAGCGCAGGCGGCCCTCATCGCGGCGAATAACGATGGATAGATTCGCACAATTGCCAGGCGTCCCGCCGGTTCAGGCGGCCGCGGGATTTCACTGGACAGATCCCCGCCGCTGATTTACTCTGCCCGCATAACACTTCACTGCAAGCTGCCTCAACCTGACAGCACAAAGCCCGGAACCGGAATGCGGGGAACGGCGCAAGTGGAAAAAAACTTCCCCCCGGTTCTGCCCAGAGGTTCTCCCGCAACCATCGAAAGGAGTGGGACATGCCGGACATTCGCTATGTTTGCCTGTCGGATATGCATTTGGGGGCCGCCACCGGCCTTCTTACCAACCTCAGGACGGCCAGCAGCGAAATCGACCCCAGGGAGCCCAGCCCGGTCCTGCAGGAACTGGTCAAGTGCCTCGCGCATATCATATCATTGAACGAAAGGAAGAACACCAAGCCGACCCTGGTATTGAACGGGGACATCCTGGAACTGGCCCTGTGCGAGGACAACCAGGCGGCGATGACCTTCGAGCGATTCATCGACCTGGTCATGCCGGAGGGCGGGGAGATGTTCGACCGGATCATCTACAATCCGGGAAACCACGACCATCATCTCTGGGAAACGGCCCGCGAGACTCAATACGTCGAATTCCTGACCTCCTCTCCCAAGGCAAAATGGGGGATGGAGTACGACCCTCCCTGGCATACCACCAATATCTTCAAGTTCGAAAAACCACTCGCCTCCTATTTCCTGAGCAACCTCATCCGGAGGCGTCCAAACCTCAGCGACAGGATCGTGGAGACCGCATACCCCAACTTCGGCCTCCTGAGCCCGGACGGCCAAAAGGCGGTCATCTTCAGCCACGGCCACCTGACCGAGGACATGTATCTCCTGATGAGCACCCTCAAGACCATGCTGTTTCCGGACAAGAAGATCCCGGAGACCATATGGGACATCGAAGCGGAAAACTTCGCCTGGATCGATTTTTTCTGGTCCACCCTGGGCCGTTCGGGAGAAGTGGGCAAGGGAGTGGACTGTATTTACGAAAAGCTCCAGGATGAAAAACAGCTCAAGAGACTGCTCGACAACCTGGCGCATGGTCTCGCCGAAAAGTTCGACATCATCCCGTGGGGCGACGCGCTGGAAGCCGAAGCGTTCAAGCTGATTTTCGACGTCGTTCGCAGCGCGGTAAAAGGGCTGGAACGCAATAATGCCGACAGCGTGCTCGGCAAGGAATCGCAAAAAGGCCTGTGGCGATACATGGAGGTGCCCCTGCGCCAGCAGATCGAAAACGAGCTGCAGGCCCCCGTGCCGACCAAGGTGACATTCGTATACGGGCACACTCACAAACCGTTTGAAGAGGACATGAACTTCAACGGCTACCGGGATTGGGTGGATGTCTACAACAGCGGCGGATGGGTGGTGGACACGGTGGAACGTCAACCGCTTCACGGCGGCGCGGTGATTCTCATCGACGAAAATCTCAACGCCGCCTCACTGCGCATGTACAATGAATCGAACGACCCCGACGGCTACAAGGTATGGGTGTCCGAAGCCGCCCACCCCGGCGATTCCGCGGGGCCTCTTTTTGCACGGATTCATCCGCTGGTGGATCCGAAGGCTTCCCCCTGGAAGGAGTTCTCGGCCAGTGTGGCCCGTGCGGTAAACGTCCGGGCGCAGGACCTCCGCGCCAGGATCAACAAGCCTTCGTATTGACGTGCGCGACGCGGACGTCCCTGCCGGGCCCGGCGCGCCCGGAGGCCCTCAGTCCAAAAGCAGCAGCCAGCGGATGGCGCTGAAATCGAAAACATAGGCAAAAAATCCGGAAGCCGCCCCGGTTTCCGCGACGGAGATCACCTGGTCGGCGGGCTTTTTCCATCCCGCGATGTCCCGGAACCGGACGGTGTGGGTGCCTGCCGGAAGGTTCGTGATCCTTTCTCCGCTGTTCAGCCAGGCGCCCCCGTCCACCTGCCACTGAGCACCGGCGGCAACGGCGCCTCCGGGAGAGATCGTTATCCGAAGGTACCGGATCACTTCCGTGTATACGGGGCTTATCGAAGCCGTTTCATCGTGCTGGACGGTAACCGACTGCTCGGCGGCGGGCCTGTCCCACCAGGTGAGGTCCTTGAACTGCACCACGTGGTCGCCCAGGGGCAGATCGGAAACCGTTTCTCCGCTGTTCCGCCAGGCACCGCCGTCCAGTCGCCACTGCGCTCCCGCCGAAACGGCGCCCGCCGGAGAAATCGTCACCTGCAGCGACCCCGTCCAGGCGACGTATGCGCCCGTCGCGGTCGAAATAACCCCGCCGCTCTGGGTGGTTACGGTCTGATCGACGGGCTTGTCCCAACCGGTGATATCCTTGAACTCCACCTGGTGATCGCCCGGGGCGAGATTGGAAACCGTTTCTCCGCTGTTCCGCCAGCTTCCTCCGTCCAGTCGCCACTGCGCTCCCGCCGTGACGGCCGCCGCCGGGCCGAGCGTTACCCGCAATCCTCCCGTTTCACACACATAGGAAGGGGGGGTGACGACGACGGTCTGGTGGTTGAGAATGGTGACGTTCTGGGACGCCGGAGCCTCCCAGCCTTCGATCGCTTTGAATTCCAGGGTGTGCTGGCCCGCCTCGATGCCCGGCACCGTCTCCCCGCTCTCGTGCCACGACTCGTTCCCGCTTATCTTCCACCGGGCGCCCTGGGCGTTCGCGGTATCCGGCGAGAGCACGACCCGGATCGACCCGCTTTCGCAGAAAACATTGATATATTCCGACTTTGATACGGAGCCCGTTCCGGTGGGACCCGTGACCGTAAGGCTTACGGTGTACGCCCCGATGACACTGTAAGTGTGCACCGGATTGCGAACAGTGCTGGTGTTGCCGTCGCCGAAGTTCCACAGCCGGCCGGTTACGGTTCCGGTCGATCCGTCGGTAAAGGTCACCTGGAGCGGAGCGCTCCCGGAAACGGGACTGGCCGTGAAGTCGGCAACGGGTGCGGGCGGCTTGTCCAGGGCAAACAGGTACGAAGCCCCGTACTCCTCGCCCACCATTATGAAGTTCCGCCCGTCCCCCGTGATGTCGCCGGCACGGGAGATGGACCATCCAAACTTGTCCCACGTGGAAGTCGCGGATACCGCGCCGGACGTGCCGGTCGCACCGGTCGTGCCCGTCGTGCCCGTCGTGCCCGTCGCACCGGATGCCCCCGATTCCTTGCGCAACACCAGGGACGGCTGTCCCGCCACCCCCACGGCCGAACCGTAATAGACGGCTACGTATCCGCCGATCGAAGGGTACGGGCAGCCCACGGCCACATCGTTGAACCCGTCGTAGTTGAAATCGCCCACGGCCTCCACGGCCGCACCGAACCGCACATTTTCCTCGGGCAGCGGATTGCTCAAAACGATTCCGGGCACACTCGGGAAACCGCCGCCTGCGGATTGGTAGAAGACGTAGGCCGCCCCTTCCAGGGAAAACTCTCCATCCGCCAGTTCGTTGGTCAGCACCAGGTCCGGAAGGCCGTCTCCATTGAGATCGGTAAACGTGAAATTGGTCCAGGACACGGAAAATTCCAGCTCCTGGAAAGAACCGGCCGCAATGCCGGTGGAGGAACCGTGGTAGATTCGGATTTTCTGCGCGCTTCCCGGCGCGGTGCCCGTGGCGGCGACGGCCAGGTCGGCATAAACGTCGCCGTCGATATTCCCGGCATACAGAGGATACGAAAGGGTTATATCCGGGCTGGAGAGGGTGGCATCGGGAACGGAGGGAATCCCGGAACCGGATCCGTAGTATAAGAGTATGCCGGAGGGGGCCGCAATGGCGATGTCGGAATAACCGTCGTGATTGAAATCGCCCGCCCGGCGGGGGCCTTCAAAGCGGACCCCGGCAGCGCTGCCCGGCAGGGAGAGCACCACGTCGGGCGCATCGCTCAAGCCCGCGGCCGATCCCATATAAAGATATGCGTCGCCGGCGCCGTAACCCAGGAACACCAGCAGATCGTCAAACCCGTCTCCGTTCACGTCACCGGCGGAAGCCGCTTCGAACGCGGCAACCGGCTGGCCCCCGGAATCGGTGAGCGTTGCGGCGGGAATCGGCTGGAAACTGTTTTGCCCGTAGTTGACGAACACCCCGGCCCCGTTGCTGTGCGCGACGTCCTTGAGGCCGTCTCCGTTGAAATCGCCGGAAATTACCGTCCACCCTCCGCTTCGGGTGACTGCGTACACTTCCTTTCCCGCGACGTCCGGGTTGCCGTCCGGGGTCCGGAGATACAGGGTGTCCGATTCCCCGGTCGAAACCGTGAAACAGGACAGCGGCCCCCACCACCAATCCCCATAAAAGCTCCCGTCCAGCACGAGGTGGATGGGACCCGTGGCCAGCCCGGCCTGGAAAACCGATTCCGTGGTGGCCTGCCAACCGGTCACCGGCAAGGTTTGCAGCACATGCGAGCTGTCCAGGTACTCGGCCACGATCGACCGGCCGGTCAGGTCGGGATTGCCTTCCTCATCTCTTAAGTAAAGATATCCGGACTGGAGAGACCAATCGTGGTCATTCAGAAAATCGGCGGCACATCCCTGCGAGAGGGTGACACCGTCCCTTTTTATGGACAGTCTCAGATAACTGATTTCCAGGGGCGCTTTCCATATGCCGGGCGCGGACGACACCCAGTCGCTGACACGTTCGGCCCCCAGGAGGATCCGCTCCATGCCGGAACCTTCGCCCACGGCGGCAGAAAACGGGGTGGAGAGGGGTTTCCCGGCATTTCGAACCGGTTCCCGGGACCGCAGGGTTACGATCTGGTCGCCGGGCTTGCTCGGAAGCGCGGTGCGCCAGGCCGTCGAGGGGGACAAGCCGCTGTTGCGGTCGTTCCCGTTCCAGGAATCGACATACACTGTTCCGGCATATACCGCGGGGAGATACGAAAGCAGGACGAGGAGAAAAAACAGGGAGGTTCTAAGCTTGCGGAAGCCCTTTGCGGCCCCCGTACATCCGAATCTCATGCGTGCTCCTGTTGCCGGGCGAATGCCCCTGCCACCGAATCTGCAAATCCTGCCGTTTATTGCACGAAATGGTAAATATTCCGAAGAGACGGTGTCCCATAAAACGCAATGCGATCTCGTCAGCAACCAGGCGACAACACAGGATGAAGGTAAACGACTCCCACAAACGGCACGCTGCCTCGATGCCATTTGAGAATGACAATCGTTTCGAACGCTTTCGCGTTGTTAGCCAATATCTGATAATTTGCTTTAAATTAAGGCACTTACGGATGGAACGGTCGCTCTACACTAGCCCAGCCCCCGGAGACTGTCAAGCAATAATCCGTCTCCCGGATCGGGAAGGACGCTTTCCCGCAACACTCGGGCCGGCGCCGCCCTTCCCCGCCGGAATCCGCTTTCAGCCGAGCAGCACCAGGCCGCAGATGGTGGCCATGGGGGTCCCTCCCGGTGTTTGTTCGCCGCACAGTTCCAAGGACCAGCCGGCGGCCTCCATGAGCTTGGAGGCGTTGATCCCGAAGCCGGACATGGACGGACGGGCACTCTCCGGATGCCGGCATTCGCCTCCTTCGCCCACCACGCGGCAATGCGCATGGTCCGCGCAAAAAAGCCGCTTGCACGAGCCTCCGGCGAAAGCCCGCGAAGCGCCGAATCCGGCCTGCACGGCAGACCTCTCCATGCCGGCGGCCATCTGGTGGAGCAGCCGGAACCAATCCCCGTACTCGCTTGAAAAAAGGCTCTCCGAAGGGACGTCGATTTTGAACACCAGCGCCCGTTCGAACCCTTTCAGCAGTTCCCGGAACCCGGAAGGTCCCGAAACGTGAGGCGGACATCCGGCGCTCAGCCCATAGTCTTCGCATTGCGGCGGCCGGCACAGATTTGCCAGGGAATCTTCGACGCATATCTGCGTGGTGTCGATCACCGCAGCACCGCTTGCCCCGAGTTGGTATGCCTGTTCGATCAGGCCCGAAAACCGGTCCCGGTCATCGTTTTCCATTGACTTCACCCCTCATCTTTTATGCCCCGTGATACTCCCGGCCCGCGTTCCCACGCGCCCGTTCGCACGACCGCGGCACGTCCGTTTTCTCCCATGACACACCCCAAATTAGTATTTTCAATTATGGCATTCAATGCTATTGAAATACATAGGAGAAAGACGAACGCCTCGGAGATGTCCCCCGCTTGCTCGGCCCAAGTAAATTTTCTCTTTGGGATATGCTTGTAATGCGGCCCCGGAGACCGCCACACGTCCCGGCCGCCGGTATAAATTTGGAGGAAAACCAGTGCCCAGAAGACCCAGCTACAAGGAACTGGAGCGTAGAGTCCTGGACCTGGAACGGGAAGCGCTTTTCCGCAAGCGGGCGGACCAGGTGCTGCGGAAGAGCGAGGAACGCTTCCGGATGATTTTCAACTACTCTCCGCTCGGGGTCATCCATTTCGACGAAAACGGGACCGTCCTGGACTGCAACGAGCGTTTTCTGGAAATAGTGGGTTCCCCCCGGGAAAAGCTCATCGGCTTCAATATGATCCACGCCATGATGGATGAGAAGATGCGCACGGCCGTTATCGCCGGGCTGGCCGGAAAGCCCAATTATTTCGAAGGGGAATACGCTTCGGTCACCGGCCGCAAGACGACGGCCATCCGGGCGATGTTCAGCCCGACGCACGCCGAGGACGGCAAGTTTTTGGGCGCGGTGGGGCTGTTCGAGGACATCACCGACCAGAAACAGGCGGAAAACGCGGTCCGCAGGACGCGGGAGTTTATGGACAAGGTGGGCAACGCCATCACCGATCCCATCTTCGTCAAGGACAGGCAGCACTGCCACATCATGGTCAACAATGCCGAATGCACCCTCATCGGCCGCACGCGCAGCGAGATCCTGGGCAAGTCGGACTACGACTTTTTCCCGAAGACGCAGGTCGATGCCTTCTGGGAAAAGGAGGAGGCCGTCTTCGACACGGGTGAAGAAAATGAAAGCGAGGAGAATATAACCGACGCCCAGGGGGACATGCGCACCATCGTCACCAAGAAGACGCTCATCTCCGACGACGAGGGCAACAAGTTCCTGGTAGGCATCATCCGGGACATCACCCAGCGCAAAAGGGCCGAACTGGCGCTCCAGGCCGCGCACCAGGAGCTTCGAAACATTCTTGAATTCCTGCCCGACGCCACCTTCGTGGTCAACGCGGAAAAAAAGATCATATCCTGGAACCGGGCCATGGAGGAGATGACCGGCACCCGGAAAGAAGACATGCTGGGCAGGGGGGAGTACTCGTATTCCCTTCCCTTCTACGGCACCAGGAGACCCATGCTCATCGACCTGGTGATGAGCGAGGACCCGGAGATCGAAACCTGCTACGATTTCGTCAAAAGAATCGGCAGGACGGTCTTCGGGGAAACGTATGTCCCCGGGACCTACCGGGGCAGGGGCGCGTACCTGTGGTCGACGGCCGCTCCCCTCCTGGGCACGGACGGGAGCATCACCGGTTTCGTCCAGTCCATACGCGATATTTCGGAGCGCAAGAGGGCCGAACAGAACCTCAAGATCAGCGAAGAACGGTTCCGGGCTATTTTCGAATCCGCTCGGGACTGCATATACATCAAAGACCGATCGTTCAGGTATGTCCTCGTAAATCCGGCCATGGAAAAGCTTTTCGGCATGCCGTCGGAAGCGATCGTCGGCCGCAATGCCGATTACCTGTACGGAGAAGAAGCGGGCAGGAAGGTGGAAGAATACGACGCACGGGTCCTTGCCGGGGAAACCGTCTCCAGGGAGAGCACCAGACCCATCCAGAGCGAGAACCGGACCTTTCACCTCATCAAGACTCCCATACGGGACCAGACCGGAGAAATAGTGGGCATCTGCGGCATCGCCCGGGACATGACGGAACGCAAGCGCATCGAAGAGCAGCTCAAGTCCGCGCTGAATTTTCTCCAGGTGCTGATGGACACTATCCCCACGCCCATTTTCTACAAGGACGTGAACGGGCTGTACCTGGGCTGCAACCAGGCGTTTGCGGCCTTTCTCGGCCGGGAGAAGGAAGACATCGTCGGGAAGTCGGTCTACGATTTGGCCCCCAGGGATTTGGCGGAAATATACAGTAAAATGGACACGGCCCTTTTGTGGGATTCGGGGCTCCAGGTGTACGAGACTTCGCTGCTCTATGCGGACGGCACCCGGCACGACGTGATATTTTCCAAGTCCACGTTCGCCGACGCCCACGGCCCCGCGGGCATCGTGGGCGTAATCCTGGACATCACGGACCGCAAGCGGGCCGAACAGGACCTGCGCGAAAGCGAAAACCGGTTCAGGCTCATGGCGGAATCCATCCAGGACGTTTTCTGGATGGGCACCCCGGACTTCGAAAAGATCTTTTACGCCAATTCCGCGTTCGAAAAGGTGTGGGGACGCACCCGCCAAAGCCTCTATGACTGCGCGCTGGCCTTCGTAGAAGACGTGCATCCCGACGACAGGCCGATGCTCGCCAATGAAATCGCGAAGTTGAAAAACCGGGGGAGCTTTTTCGATACCGAGTACCGGATCGTGCAGCCGGACGGTTCGACCAAATGGGTGCGCAACCGGGCCAGCCGGATCCGGGACGAACACGGCAACCTCGACCTGGTCGCGGGCGTGGCGCGGGACGTCACGGAGAGAAGAGCAACCGAAGATGCCCTGCGCCAATCGGAAATGGAGCTTCGTTTCCTTTCCTCGAAACTGCTGGCCGCCCAGGAAGAAGAGCGCAAAAAGCTCGCCATGGAACTTCACGACAGCCTGGGTGCCTCCCTGGTCGCCATCAAGATCAGCCTGGAGAACGCTCGCGACCAGTTTGCGGAACACGGGGGCTGCGTGGAATGGATCGACGGCGTGATCGCCCTGGCCCAGCGAAGCCTGGACGATGCCAGGAGAATCGTCATGGATCTCCGGCCCACCGTGCTGGACGACCTGGGGCTGCTCCCGGCCATAGACTGGTTTTGCAGGCAATTCAGCGGGATTTATCCCGCCTTCCGCATCGAAACCAAGATCAAGGTGCAGGAAAACAAAATCCCAGAGACACTCAAGATCATCATTTTCCGGATCCTTCAGGAAGCCTTCAACAACATCGGCAAGTACAGCAGGGCGAAATCCATCAAGATCTCGCTTCTCAGGAAGAAAAACCTCATGGAACTCACGATACGGGACGACGGGCAGGGGTTCGATCTCTCGTCCGCCCTTTCCTGGGACAACGGCAAGAGGGGCCTGGGGCTGACCAGCATGAAAGAACGGACGGAATTATCGGGAGGGAGCTTCACGATCCAATCGATTACGGGAAAAGGGACCACCGTCAGGGCCGCGTGGCTGGTCTGACGCAAAATCGAGCCGCGAAACGGCGTGGGAGAAATGGGCGAAGCGCTGTTGCCCAAAAGGATATCAAGGTTCATCAATAAAGGTTCATCAATAGTGGAACGAACAATAGTGGAAGGAACGAAAATCCCCCTCCCTGCGATGGGAGGGGTTGGGGAGGGTGTCGTATTTTCAGGTACTTACTCCCCCTTCCCCGGCCCTTCCCACAATGCTGTTGACTTTAGGGGCGACGCTCCATGAACTCCCCTCCCTTGGCGGGAGGGGCAGGGGGAGGGGGGTG
>LUZZ01000162.1 GCA_001603845.1 Syntrophobacterales bacterium Delta_01
GGGGGAGGGGGTTGATATCGCTCAGTTTTTCACCCCCACCCTGCCTCCCCCATCAAAGGGGGAGGAGCTTAAAGTCAACAACATTGCCGGCCCCGGGTCCCCGGCGGCCGCGTCCCCCGCAATTGTTCCTTGTGTAGGCGGCGGACTTCAACGATACTGAAACGCATCGACAGGCGCCGCTCACCCTGATGGGGAGTTCATATTCGGAGGCTGCAGAAGATGCACAGAGTGGATATCGTCATCGTAGGTGCGGGACCGGGGGGCCTGGCTGCGGCCATCAGGGGCCGCGAGCTGGGATTGAACGTCATCGTTCTCGAAAAGGGGCCGCAGGTTCTCCAGGGTATCCGCGATACCTATCCAAAAGGAAAGAAGGTCTACCCCACCATTCCCAAGGGCGAAGAGCAGGCCTTCGCCATCCCGGACCTCGAACCGGCAAACGAGCCGGTAGAGGAATACCTTGCCAGGGTCGAACGTTGTGCGGCGAAATACGGCATTGTCGTCTACCACGGGGAGGAATTCCAGACTTTCACGTGCGAAAAGGGCACCCACACCGTGGTCACGGGCAAAACCAGCTACCAGGCCTCCACCGTCATTCTGGCTTTCGGAAGCAATATCCCGATCGATCTGGGCATCTACGGAGAAGCCAAGGTGGTTGCCCGCAGCCTGGGCAGTCCGGAAGAGCACATCGGAGCGCCGACGCTGGTCCTGGGGGGCGGCAACGCCGCCGCCGACGTGGTCTCCACGCTGTCCAAAACCAAGCGGGCCGCGGGCGACTCCACCTCCATTTATTGGGGGCACCGCCGCGAACATTTCAAGGTGGACAAGGATGTGGCTCGCGATCTCGGCGAAGAGATCCTTCTCGGCGGCAACATCAAGATACTGCAGGGGGCCGTGCCGCGCATCGGCGAGGTGGACGAAGAAGGGGTCGAGCGGCTTATCATCCAGACGCAAAGCATCGCGCTCCCGCACGGCGTCGAGATGCAGCAGGGGATGAGCTTTCCCATGAAACACGTGATCGCCTGCATCGGGACTCAGGGGCCTTCGAGCATCTTCGACCGCCTCGGGTTGCAGCAGATCACCTGCACGGAGGGGGTCTGCAAGTTCGGCAGGGAGGGCGCCAAGCTCATCATGCTCAATCGCGGGTTCCAGACAAGCATGAGCGGGGTCTACGCCATCGGCGGGGCCATCAGTCCGGTCTACCTCCATGTCGAAGAAGAGGGCAGCTTTCGTGAAAAGAAACATTCCAACCTTATCTTTAAGGCGATACAGGACGGCGTGCGCGCGGCGGAAGACATCGCCATGCGACTGGGCCGGAATACGCCTTCCGGGCCGGAGCCCGCGTGCTGATCCCATTGCCGCGTCGCCCGGAAAAACTTAGGGCGATGCGCGGGGGATTTTTCTTGACAGGTCGATGGGATTCGGGGAAGGGTGCCAGTGTTTTCCGGGTCCGGGGCGGCGCGGCAGCGCCTCGGAGACAATTTTCGAATGAGTCCGCATTCAAAAGGAGGTAAGCGATGCAGCGATTTCTGATGTTTTTTCTTTTGCCGGCCCTGGTTGCAACCTTCAATCTGCCCGCGACGTGCGAGGCGGGAATGCAGGACGACGTCGATCAGGCAGTGAGCATTATCCAGCGTTTCCGGGAGATCCCCGAAAAATCGATCCCCAGGGAAGTGCTGAGGGACGCCAAGGGGTTGGCCATTCTGACGGTCATCAAGGCGGGATTCATCGTGAGCGGCCGCGGCGGCACCGGCGTGGTGGTGGCGCGAACGCGCAAAGGCTGGAGCGGTCCGTCCGCGATCGGGACCGGCGGGGCGGGATTCGGGTTGCAGATCGGAGCCCAGGTGACCGAGTTCGTGTTCGTTCTCAATACCCCTGAAGCGGTGAAGGCATTCTCCCAGGAAGGCAATGTGCAGTTGGGGGCCGATGTCAGCGTGGCGGCCGGTCCTATCGGGCGCACCGTCGAAGCGGGGGTGACGCCCGTTGCCGCGGTCTATACCTACAGCCGCAGCCAGGGACTGTTCGGCGGCGTTTCCCTTGAAGGCACCGTCGTCGGGACCCGCAACGAGACGAATGCAAAGTATTACGGCCGGAAGGTCACACCGGCGCAAATCCTGTCCGGGCGGGTCAAAGTGCCGGCAGGAGCCAGAAAGCTGCAAAAGGTGCTGTCGAGGTATTGATGCTCGTTACCTTGAAAATAGAATTTTCATGCTTCGCGGGCGAGACGCAGCATCATGGGTAATTGCAGTCAAAATGCTGTTTTTAAAAGAGCTGAACTTCGCCTGCAAGGGCGTACCCTGAATGATGTTTCAATCCACGCCCCCGCGTGAGGGGCGACCTGAGGTCTTGCTTCCTTGTGTGACGGGTGAGTCGTTTCAATCCACGCCCCCGCGTGAGGGGCGACACAAGAGAGGTGTCCGCGTGGACACCTGGAAGGAGTTTCAATCCACGCCCCCGCGTGAGGGGCGACATTTTCTGAAACGCCAATAAACAAGTGCGCTCCAGTTTCAATCCACGCCCCCGCGTGAGGGGCGACTGGGCTTGTTCATTCTCCATTACCCCAAAATACACGTTTCAATCCACGCCCCCGCGTGAGGGGCGACCTGGGCCAGGCAGATCGGAACGGCAACGAACTTCAGTTTCAATCCACGCCCCCGCGTGAGGGGCGACAAGGAAAAGCAAATGGACGCCACTACCACTAAAGTTGTTTCAATCCACGCCCCCGCGTGAGGGGCGACGCGCAGCCTGGAGGGGGTCCGGTTCGAATATTGGGTTTCAATCCACGCCCCCGCGTGAGGGGCGACCTGAGGTCTTGCTTCCTTGTGTGAC
>LUZZ01000163.1 GCA_001603845.1 Syntrophobacterales bacterium Delta_01
GCATCAGGGATTCGTCACGCTGGAGTTCTATGAACTTTTGGGGAGGGATGTTCATGTGGCAGACCTGGCAGACACCGTTTTCCACCGATGAAACCGCGATGCCGGCCTGTTTTTGCAACAGGAAATCGGTCCTTTTCAGAAGATCGGCATCCAGGCGGCCTCTCACCTCGTTTCGGATTTCTTCCAGGCGATCGAGCCGCACTTTCAGCTTACCGTTGGCGTCTTCGAGGACCGCCTTGTCCTCCTCGAACTTCTTGCGCCTCTCCGCGACTTCCTTTTCCAGTTCCTTCAGTTCACCGCCGAGCGTCTCGATCTTTTCCATAAATTCCAAGGCGCTGTCTTCATTCTGGGCGATCTCCTTTTTCGTTTCATCCATTTCCTTGATGATCGCCTGGTATTCCTTATTGGTTTTCACTTCGGCCTGGCGGCTCTTCTGGCGGGCGAGACGGGCTTCCAACTCGGCGACGTTCTGCTCGACAGCCTTGTGCATTTTCTTCGCGTTTTCGTGCTCCGCCTTCTTCGACAGATACCCGCCTTCGAACAGCTCGAATTCCTTTTCCAGCTCGGCGATACGCTTCGGAGTTCCCTCGCATCCCCGGACAAGCTGGTTCTTCTTATCTTCAATCTTCTGGTACTCGATCAAACATCTAAGCTGGTCCAGCAACTTGTAATCCTCCTGGATGGCATGCGGCGGCACAAACGTCCGCGCTCGGAATTAATTTAACATTTTCCGTTAATTATGTGGAACGGCTCCTTTTCCGACCGGGAAACAAACACCTCCAGGGCCACGCTTTCGGCACGGGCCCGGGACCTCAAAAAAGAAGCCAGCGGTTCCAATACGAGTCTTTCCGAGGCAAAATGCCCCACGTCGATCACTGCCAGCCCGAATTCCAGGGCCAGCCTGGCGTCGTGGTACCTGATATCGCCCGTTACAAAAACTTCCGCTCCCGATTCCAACACTTTCCCGATGAGGCTTCCGCCGCTGCCGGTGCATATGGCGGCACGGCTCACCTGCCGGTCGGGGTCCCCGACAAGCACGACGTCGATCCCACCGAGATCCCGTCCCAGCCGCCGGGCGAGTTCCCCCGCCGCAAAAGGGCGCGGAAGGGTTCCCACGAGTCCCATGCCCAGGTAGCGTTCATCTCCGGCAGTGCCCGCTTCCGTCTCGATCGGCCCCGTCACGTCCAGCCCCAGCAGCTCCTGGAGCTGAGTGTTCGTGCCGTGGAGTGCGGCGTCCAGGTTGGTGTGGGCCGCAACGATGCTGATCCCGGCCCGGAGCGCTCGGGCGATCACTTTCCCGGGCCACGCATCGGTCCTTACGGCCTGGATGGGCCGAAACAACAGCGGGTGGTGCGTGACCAGGCACTGGCAGCCCAGCTCCCGCGCCTCCTCGACGACCTCCGATCCGGGGTCCAGCGCAACCATCACCCTGTCGGCCAACGCCTCGGGTTCTCCCACCTGAAGGCCGGAATTATCCCAGGACTGCGCAAACCGGAAAGGCGCCCTGGAATCGATCCAGTCGATTATCCGACGTACCGGGACCACCTATACCCGACCCTCCCAAAAATATGAGGGGTGTTCGCTACGGAACACCCCTCTAGGTTTACTAGTAATGGTTTTTTCGCTGGAACCGGGAATTTCCCCGGTTTTTTGGGATTGATAAAAGCCCTCATTTTCGAACGACCCGTCAGATAGTCTGAAACTGCCAAGTGGGCCCACCTGGGGTCGAACCAGGGACCTGCCGGTTATGAGCCGGATGCTCTACCAACTGAGCTATGGGCCCTCTCCACTATTTTGGAGAAATTTTGAGTATAGTTGTCGCACTAAAAAGTTGTCAAGCCATTAAATGAAATCCCCCCAGGCTCAGGTCTCGATAAAGCTTTTCAGCTCCTTGCGGCGACTGGGATGGCGGAGCTTGCGAAGCGCCTTGGCCTCGATCTGGCGGATGCGCTCGCGGGTCACCGTAAAGTCCTGCCCCACCTCTTCCAGGGTGTGATCGGCCTTTTCGCCGATGCCGAAACGCATGCGCAACACCTTCTCCTCGCGCGGAGTAAGCGTGGCGAGGGCCTTCCTGGTCTGCTCGCTGAGGTTGAGGTTGATGACGGCGTCAACGGGCGACGCCACCCGCTTGTCCTCGATGAAATCTCCCAGGTGGCTGTCTTCTTCCTCCCCGATGGGAGTTTCCAGGCTGATGGGCTCCTTGGCGATCTTCAGGACTTTTCGCACCTTGTCTACCGGGAATTCCATCTTCTCGGCTATTTCCTCCGGCACCGGTTCCCGCCCCAGTTCCTGCACCAGGTACCGGGACGTGCGGATCAGCTTGTTGATGGTCTCGATCAT
>LUZZ01000164.1:0-8881 GCA_001603845.1 Syntrophobacterales bacterium Delta_01
GCACATAGGACGGTACGTTCTCGCCGCCCTTGATCTGGTGCAGAAGGTCCTTCCGCACCACCTTCCCGGCGAATACGCCCGTTGCTTTCTTGTCCAGATCGTCCTGTTGCATTCCGGTCTCCTTAATCGAGCATCGCGTTCTTCAGCTTCCGCTTCGCCCACACGACGCGCGTCTGCGGGTCGCTCACCCTGATTTCGATCTCCGTCCCGTCGAAATCAGGATCAATCAACACAGGAACGGGCGTTTCTTTGCCCGCCTGCAAAGTCACTTCACGGGTCTTCTCGTCCCGCGCCTCGCAGTCGGCGGCCTCGCCGACCACCTTGGCTTTCGCGCCCGAACCGTCATATGCCTCGACCCGAACCCGGGCGGGGGTCCCGAACATGTCGCTCTGGAGGTGGAACTTGAGGCCGATGACCCGGCTGGTGAATTTGTCCGACCGATAGCGGACGTCGATCTCAGGCTTGCCCGCAGTTGCTTGTTTCTCTCGTCCGGCCCGGAAGACGATCACCGGCACCACCGCCTCTTGAAGACTCAGTCCGCCGTGGAAATAACCCTCGCCCTCCGAGAATACGCGGAACCCGATGGGCAGGCAGACCTCCTGCACATCTCCTTGAATCCCCACATGGCCCGCCTTCAGAGTGACGGTCCCGGCCGATCCGCAAAGGCCCGAACCCAACCGGCAACGGCGCTTGTTCTCCAGCCAGCCGCCCGGAGGCGTCTGAACCACATCGCCCGCCGGAATTTCCGGCAGCATCATGTGACCGTGATCGGCGCTGATCACCACACGGTCGACCCCCTGGGACACCACCCACCGGACCGCGGCCGCGATATCCCCGATCACGTCCGAGAGGTAGCGCCGGGCGCGCCAGGCACCGAGGTTCTCGGCCACCGCGTCCGGATCCTGGGTCCGCACCACAAAGAGCTCCGCCTTCTTCAGGTTGGCGGCGGCCTTCTTCGGCGAGCCGAGCAGGTCGTCCAAGGTGGTCTCGAAAAACCGGTCTCCGTAGGTGTCGGCCAGCAATTTCATACGGTCCGCCGATGTCTTCAGCAGGCGGGTTCCGAGGGCCGGCACCAGCCCTCCGTCCTTCTCCACAAGCCGGAGCATTCCGTCCGCACCCGGCATGAGCGCCGCCATGCCGCAGCCGGTCACCGTCGGAACCACCCCCGCGGCGTGGCTGACGTGGACCTCACCCGTTCCCGCCAAGGCTTCGCCCAAATCACGGCCCATTTCGTAGCGGAGGGAATCCACCATAAAAAACGCGGTTTTCTCACGGCGTTCCAGCAACGGGGCCACATGTTCGTCGAATATGCGGGTCTGCCTCGACGCTCCGTCCGGCGGCCAGCCCTCCGCTTGAACCGCTGCGAGGAATGAATCCTGCAAAGCCGTGACGGCTTCGCGGTAGCGACGACGACAGAGGTCGACGACCGGGGCGATGACGTCATCGTCGGTGCAGGCGGTGAGGGCGGTTTCAAACAGGCGCGACGCCCGGTCGAGGTCCGACCAACCGCCTTCGGTGTAAGCGTTCATCAAATCCGTGAGGTTCTTTTTCCCGGTCAAGCCCCCCGAAACCGCGGCGGCGGATTCGATCATGGCGGCCGCCCTCTCAAGCGCCGTCCAGGCCGGCGACCTCTGCGGGTCCCTCCGCCAAATCGACCGTTTGCGGTTTTCGATCACCGTTCGTGCCGCCGCCGGGTCGCCGGTGACGACAAGCCCGACCGCGCGGCCGAGCAGACGCCGTTCCTCGAAGGGAAAGGTGTCGCGTTCGCCGGGGTCGAAATCCTTCGGCATCAGATCCGGCAGGCGGAGTCCGCTTTCGATCCCCTGCGCCAGCTCGACATAGGTTTCACGCAGACCCGTGTCGCTGCGCATCCTGTCGCAGGCTGCATAGACCACGGACTTCGTTTCGACGCCGGCGCGCGGCACGGCGCTCAAGGCGTCGGGAACGCTTTCCGGAAGATCGAACACGAACTCGCTGAAAAAGATGTATTCGGCGGCTTTCGGCCTCAGCACATTCCAATCGCGGTCGCCGCCGGTGGGTTTGAACCCGACGGCGGCGGTGAGCAACCGCAGCAGCTCGTCGACGCAGCCCGGCTTGGCGGCGGCCTCCTTTGCTTTCGCCGTGTTGCACAGGGCAGCCGCGATGATTTCCGCCGGGGTTTCCGTCCGGAAAACGTCGTTCAGCAGCGGCCAACGCTGCGTCTTTTCCAAGCCGTCCAGAAGGGCGATGTCCGGCTTCCCCTCGCGGAAAAGCCTTGTGATCTCGTCGGCCTTACCCGGCATGGCCTGACGGGCGAGCGATTCGATCTTCTGGTCCTCGGCGTCGCCGAAGGGAGCGCCCGCCATGGCGTAGACCTCGAAGGGGTCCCGCATTTTCTCTTCCTCGCCCGCGCCCCGGCGGCGCGGTATGTAGATGAGCAGGCAGCGGTCCCGTTCCGAGGGGTTCTCGGATTCGTTCATCAGCCGGTAAATCTCGTCGGCCCGGCGGCGGATCTTAAGGACGGATGCTTCGGTGGACAACACCTCGCAGTTCGGCGCGTTGAACTCCGCGGCGAAGGATTTGAAGTCCCCTTCAGCGTCGTACCAGACCACGATGCGGCGGTCGCCCAAAAGATCGACAATCTTCTTGTGCAGGAACGAGGTGAACTTCATCGGGCGGCCTCCTTTTTCCGACGGCCGCGGCCGCCTTTCTTCTTGGGTTCCGGGGCTTGGGCCTCGCAGAGGTCCTCAAGCCCGTGGGCGATGGCGATGGAGCGGTCGCGTTTGCAGACTTCCCGGACACGCTCGGGCCATATCGTGTAGGCCAGGTGCGCCCAGTCGTAGTCGCCTTTCTCAAGCTTTTTCCAGCAGTCCTCCGTATCCTTGGCCCAGGAGCGCAGGCGGAAAAGCTTATGCAGCGGCGCGGCGTTGATGATCACGCCGTCGTTGAGGTCCGGCTTATAGGGCAGCGCGGCGATCCGCAGGAGTTCCTCGCGCAGGCCGCGCAGTTCCGTGACGAATGCGCGGGCTTCACCCAGCCGGTCGGTCAAACGGGTTGCCTCGCGGCCGGAAGCGGCTTTCAGGTCATTTTCAATTTGAGCTATCCCGCGTTCGACTTCTGAGATTTTGGGTTCGACGTACTTGTTGACCGCCCCGTAGAGCGTCTGCTCGTTCAAGCGGTGGTAGTAGAGCCAGATGGTGTACGATCCCGAGGCGGTTGAGAGGGGCCAATAGATCGGGGCCTTGCGCCGGCTCTTGGAGTAACGCTTCAGGTGGTCCTGGAAGAATCCCGCTGGCTTGCGGAAATAATCCCGCAGGTCGGAGACACCGAGGATGTCGCAGGCCTCCTGTTCGATCTCGTGGGATTTGTCCTTCCAGAGCAGGTCAAAGACCTCGCGCACGCGGCGGACGATATCGTCCCGGTGCGGCCGGTCGCCGTTGAAACCGGGATCGTCCACCAGGATGCCGTCCCAGGAGATACGGATCGGGTAATCGGAATCAGGAATTGTAGAAGTCTTGACCGAGCCCTCGGGCGGCAGGGTATTTGCGTCCGGTCGGGCGCGGAGCCATTCTTCACTGACGATGCGGTTCGCTCCGGCGGGCAGGCCGTCCGGCCCGACCAACATTCCCGGCGGGCAGACCGGCAACGGATCGAAGGGGTCGGGGAGTTTTGGGGCGAGTGCTGCGTCAAGGGCGATACGGACGTCCCAGCGACCAAGCGCTACTCCGACAGAGAACGATGCCGTTGCTTGAGCCCAGAAAGTCTTGATGGACTCATCAATTGTATGGCGAATGCCCGGCAATGCGGTTGGAGTCGGTCGATTTGCCGCAGACTTAAAAAGTTCTTCCTCTTCCACCTCGTCTACTGAGAAGATTTCTATAGCTATGGCATCGATTCTTTTTATGGCATCCAAGACTCTTTCGTTTATCGTACAGTAATTGCGAACCCAATCTTTCATAGATAAAGTTTCGTTATCAGAGTCCATAAAGAATGGTGTCAAGAAGAAGGGATCTGTTTCGAGTGAGTGACCTGCATTTCTCAATTCCATATAGGCCGTTTTTGCAAGCTCGACCATCTGTTTCGAATTCTCTGTCGCAAATCCCGGAAGGGGAAGGGAGTTAACATAGCCCACACCCTTGTGTTGACCACAGTAGAAATTGATTGCTGCTTGAACTGGCAGAGAATTCAACATGGCTAATGAAAACCATGTAATTTCATCCTTCTGTCCAGGGCCACCAAAGCCCTCATTTGTTAGAATGAAACCTTTGGGCAAGATCTGAACATCGAGATATTCGCCTCGTTTCCCATAACAAAGCCCAGCAGAAAGATGCTTCGCAGGATTCCTGAAGATTGTTGATCGATGCGCATCCAGCCCGCCTGCATAGTCCTTTGTAAGTACGCATTCTTGAAAAGGGACATAGAAGGGAGAATATTCAGATCCGTTCCACATCCGTGCAGCTCGACCCATAATAGATTCTTGGGAAATCTCCCAGACTAGTCTTTTGAAAACATCGCTCTTAATGGTATGCCCGTTGTAGAAGGCGACGCCAGCCTTTCCAAGTGATGGGGCAGAGCGCAACGCCATTCTAAGAAACTCGGGCATCTGAAAACTGATTGCGGCGAAAGGTTGATTCTCCAAGGTCTCAAGTGAGAGTGCTATAGGGTTTGCCAGTTGGTTTATCAGATCTGAACCTTTATCGTCAGATCGAGTGACATCTGCCCCATAAACCTCGCTGCTATGATTAGAAGATATGCTTTTGACGACCAGAGACGATACTTCAACATTTGCATCCAAGACTCCCCATCCCAGATCTGCAACATAGGTTAAGGCTCCATTTGTCAGTAGTCGTCTTCGCCTGAAATCTTCGTAACTATTTTTGATTAATATCGTTCTGTCTATGACTGATCCTGCTGTGCCAAAAGCAAGAAGGATTCCTTGTGATCTCTCAATAAATGCACAGAGGATATTTTTGGCGTAGAGAGGATAAGTTGATTCGACAATCCTGATTGCAGCTTCAGCGACCTCTCCGAACGGCGGATTCATCAGCACCACGTCGTAGCGCTTGCGGCACAGGTCGATGAAGGCGAAGCCGCGGGCGGCATCTTCCGCGAACAATCTGCGGCGGACCGCCCGACCGTTTTCCGCCTGTTCGGCATAGTCCTTCAGGGCATCCAGGATGCGGTCTTCCGCCTTATCCCAAAACCGCTCGTCGGTGATCCCTTTCACATCGAAGCGCAGTTCCTGCTGTTTCGGCCGAGGGGCGTCCATACTGGGAAAAAGAAGTTGCTGTTCCGGTTTCGGGCCTTCCCGCCACTGCTTTCCCGCCGCGGCCACGGCGTCCTTGATCTCCTCTTCGATCTTGAGGAGAGAGCCCGCCTCGCCGGCGAGTTTCATCTTTTCGAACACCTCGTCCACGATCTGCCCCAGCACCCGTGGCTTGAGGCCGGCGGTGAACTCGCGGCGCATGTCTTCTTCGCCGGGCATCGGCTCGGCGGTGACGATGTTCGATCTGGCGATGCGCGGCCGATCCGGAGCCTTGAGTCCGAGACTTTTCCAGGTCTTCTGCGCCCGCAGCCAGAGAGCCGACGCTGCGATCTGTACCGCGCGCGGGTCGATGTCGATGCCGTGCAGGTTGTGTTCGACGATGAACTTCGGAGTCTCCCGTCGCAGGTCGTCGAGGGTCCTGAAGTCCTCCTGCAAGGTTCGGCCGGTGACCTCGGACTTCGGGCTGTCTACGTCCGCCCATGCCTCTTCGTAGATGTGTTCCAGGAGGTCGAAGGCGTAGAGCAGGAAGTGGCCCGAGCCGCAGGCCGGGTCGAGGATGCGCAGGTCCCGCGGGTCTTTCTTCGGCCGGTGCTCGATGTAAACCGGCCGCTTGAGCAACTCCTCTTGGGAAAGGTCGGTTTCATCACCCTTTTCGGCGGGAGCCTTTTCACCCGGTCCGAGGAAGACCTCGTTCGGTCTCCGCACAAGATAGCGGCACTCCTCCTCGAGGACTGTGTCGCCTTTGCGCATCTCGTACCAGATGCGCCCCAACGTGTTGTCAGTGAGGAACTCGACGACATACCGCGGGGTGAAAAACTGATTGCGGACGGCCAGCTCCCGGCTGTTCCGCGGGGCCTGGGACGCCTCCCGCATGGCCTTGCGTTCTTCGGGCGGGTTGAAATATTGGTAGACCCAGCCGATGGTCTCGTCCTCGGTCCAGAGGTGCGTCAGTTCCGGTTTGTTCAACTCGGCGAGGACGTCTTCCATGCAGCGTTCCGAGGGGAACACCGCCGACTGGGGCGTCATCCGGTCGAACAGAACGCCCAGGTCGAGGGCAAGTTCGTCGAACATACATTCCAGAAACACCCGGTAGGTGTCGTAACGCCCGCCGAGCGCGCCGCCGGAGATGCGCTCGAACATCTGGAAACCCGCCGAAGTCGTTCCTTTGCGGACGCATTCTACGACCAGTCCACGCTCTTCGCACAGACGCAGGGCCGCCAATCGATTGAGGGCGGTGAAGGAGATCTCCAGGACCATCCGCTCATAGGCGGCCTTGCGGCGGTCCGAATCCTGCCCCGCCGCGCCGGCGGTGTAGTGATCGAGAAGATCGCGCAGACGGCGGGCCGCCGCGTGTTGATCGGGCGAGAGGTGCGTCAGCTTTTCAAGCGGCAGCACCGTACCGTCCGGGTGGAGTCCGAACACGCCGCGGAGCTGATCGGTGACGTCCTCCAACAGTCGACGCCGGCAGGCTGCGACGGTCTTGGCCAGCAGATTTCGTGTGTCCTTGTCGAAGCTCATCAGCGCCCCTTGATCCGTATCCGCTTGTTCGATTTCAACAGCCCGGCCAGCTTCTCCCGGATGCCGGCCAGCCACGAATCCAAATCAGCAGGTGTGGACAGGACGATCGGCTGCAGGAGATCACCGAGGTCAAGCACCTCTTCACCGTAGCCTTCGTCCCTTTCCTTCACCTCCAGCGGCTCGGGTTCCGCGGGGCGTCTCCGTTTGATTTCCGCTTTCAGCTCTTCGATCAAACCCGGCAGGGTCCGCCGGCGCACCAACAGGGTCTGCAGCAGCCTGACGGGGTCGCCGTTCCCGGCGGTCGGCGGCAGATCGCATGTAAGCTTGGTCGCGATCTCCTCACGGTCCTCGTCCAGCAGCTTCGCCCAGTCCGGTTCGGTCTCGAGCCCGGTGAGGGCTTTCTTGAGGTCGTCTTCATACGCGGCGCGGTCGACCGTGTATCTCTTTTCCGTGCGATCCATGGCGGATCTGATTACGCTCCGCAGCTCGGGCAGCCGTTCGAAGAACCTTTCGCTCGACAGCACCTCCTCCGCCGCGGTTCTGTCTTCGGCGCTCAGGAGGTCGTTCACGGCCCCGGGGAAGAGCCGTTCGAGGTCGGCCGAGGAATCCAGCACCGACCGGGCGTTCCGCACGTCGGCCTCCGCGCCGGACTCAAGGGCGTCGAAAACAGCCTTGGCCCAGGTGATCTCGTCGGGCAGCGCACATTCCACACCGCCGAGGACCGAAGCCGCTCCGCCGGCGTCGCCCTTCAGCAGATCGGCCGCGTCGGCCAGCAGGCGCCGGCAGCGGCTCTCGCCGGGAAGGCTCAGGAGACGCAGACGGTCGGGCAAAGCCCCGATTTTTTCCAGGAGGTCAGGGATGTGAAGCCGGACGGAGCGGCTGATGTGGTCTTCCAACGGCAGAACTTCGTCGCCGAAGAGGGTTTCCAGACGCCGGGCGGCCCTGTCCAAGGCTTCGGGGGGCAGTTTGGCGTCGCGGGACGACACACCTATCCTGTTGAACGAGACCGTGCTTTTGACGGCTTCCACCGCCTGCGGTCCCGCGGTCCGCACAGGTCCTCCAGCGCCCGGGACGTGAAACTCGATCTCTCCGGCGCGAAGGAGAGCCGCTAACAGGTACCGCACGGTGTCTTTGGTCCACCCGTAGGGCGGGGCGGAAAACAAATCCTGAAGATAGGAACCCTGAAGCCTTCCGGAACCGGACTCGGCGGTCTTGGTCCGGAACACTCTGATGACCTCCGCGAGCACCGGGGCCGCCGTGTCCACCCGAGGAGCGCCCTTGCTCTTGACCACAAGACCGAGAGGATCGAGGTCCTTGGTGATGCGGTCCATACGCTCCACCCCGAGGAATTTCGCAGCCGCGTCCGTGGAAGGCCGGATCGGGGCCAGATGGAAATGGGGGAAGACTTCCTTGACGGCTCCGGCCAGGACCGAGCGCACAGCCGCGTCCAGGGTCTCACCGGCTTCACGGACGGGGGTCGGCTTGCCGCGGAAGATGAAAACGCCTTCCAGCATCGCCTTTTCCATGGCGGCGGCCGTCCGCTCACGGCAGCGCTCAGCCGCCCGGCGTTCGGCGCGCAGATACTGAGCGACCACGTGATCCGCGGCCCGCTCATCGACGTCGCCGAGGACTTTTTCCGAGCGCACGATTTCGGGAAGGAGTTCCTCCACGGTCTCGTCGTTTTTCACCAGGAGGACCACGGTGTTCTTCAGCTCCACCTGCGTATTGGTGGAGACCAGGAATTCACCCCGCTTGCCGTCCCAGAGGGCCGGGTCGACGAATTCCAGACGCAGCTCGACATCTTCGGAGCCGCCTACGACCGGCGTCCGGCCGAGTTTGACCGATGACCTGACTTCCTTGATGTTTTCCAGTCTCGCGGCGGGCTGCACCCGGAATAATGAATGGTCGGCGGTACCCTGTTTGAGGATGTCGATCCTCGCCCTCACTGCTTCGCCGGACGTGGGCGCGTAGCTGTTGCGCTTGTCGCGGATCGGTTTGACGGCGTCGCTAAGAAAGACCCAGCCGCCCGCCTGAGGGTCCTCGATGAGGCCGCATTCCTTTTCGGATGCGATTTTCCGGAGAGCCTCCCGCACCTGGTCGAGCAGCCCGGGAGACCCG
>LUZZ01000164.1:8959-9207 GCA_001603845.1 Syntrophobacterales bacterium Delta_01
GGGTGTCGTAGAAATCGTCCACGCAGGCGAGCGCGCCGATCTCCCGGTCGGCGAGCTTGACGGCGTCGGCGCCGAGGACACGGCTCTTGTCCACCAGTACGTCCTGGATGACGCGGATCGCCGACCGCAGACCGATGCCGCCGGTGGAACGGGCGAGGGTCCGGATGAGTTCCAGCAGAAGGTCGAAATGCTGCGGCAGGAACGGATAGAGGCGCGTGAACGTTCCCGAATCGGGGTCGCCCTTGAAC
>LUZZ01000165.1 GCA_001603845.1 Syntrophobacterales bacterium Delta_01
GGCGGAGGCGGAAAACGGAAAGGAAGCGGTGACGGAGGGGCTGCTCTTCGATTCCGAGGACTGCCTGCGTGCCCGGGCACGGGGTGTTTTCGCCCTGTTGGCTCCCGAGAAGGCGAGGGCGAGGGGGCTGGTGGACCCATCCCCGCAGGCGGAGCCGGACCGGCCTCGCACCTCCTGAGGCGCCGGGGGCTTTCCGCCCTCGAAGTACTTTTTTATCTACTTTCTTAGGGGTGCCGATATATTATTTTGAAGCATCCGGGGGCCTTACGGCCCATTGACATCGACAAAAGGCCGGGCATATACTACATGGCTTCTCTATGGGGCTTGAGGGGTCCGGGCATTCGCCGGGAATGTGTCCGGTAAATTTCAACAGGAGAATAGAATGTTTGTTCGAGAGGGGAGATCGAAACTGTTACTGAAACTGGCCGTCTTTTTTCTGTTCTTGGCCGTTCCCCAGTGGACCGCGGCGGCGCAGCCCGGTCCGAAGGCGGTCATTGAGTCCGGTACGGAGCGGGCGCTTCAACTCCTGCACCAGTCCCACGAGGGAAATGCTCCGGCCCTGCACGAGCGCAGGGCGGAGATAATGGGGATCGTGGACGAGTATTTCAATTTCGAGGAAATGGCCAAAAGGGCCCTGGGGCGTCCGTGGAAAGAGCAATCACCCGCAAAGCGTGCTGAATTCGTAAATCTTTTCAAACAGTTGCTTTTCGATACCTACATCAGCAAGGTAGAAAGCTATACGGGCACCAACGAACAGATCCATTATGACTCGGAGGAGATCGACGGCGATTACGCCGTGGTCAAAACCCACGTGGTATCCGAGGGCCAGAGCTACCAGATCGAATACAAGCTGCACAATGACGGCAAGGAATGGAAAGCTTATGACGTCATCGCCGAGGGGATCAGCTTCGTGGCGAACTACCGCAGCCAGTTCGCATCCATTCTTGCGAACGAATCCTTTGACTCACTGCTCAGGAGAATGCGCGAGAAAGTAAACGCGGCTTCGCGCTCCTGACGCGCTCGGAAACGATTGGTACTATGAATACCGGTCCTGAGGGCCACCGGCGCAGACTGCGCGAGAGATTCCGGCAAAGCGGCCTGAATGGATTTCACGACCATGAAGTCCTGGAGCTTCTGCTCACGTATGCCCTCCCGAGAAAAGACGTAAAGCCGATTGCGAAGGAACTCCTCCGGGAGTTCGGGAACAACCTGGCAGCCGTGTTCGACGCTCCCATCCCGGCCCTCCAGCGCGTTGGGGGGCTGGGAGAAAACGCCGCGGTTCTCATCAGCATGGTGCCGCGCCTGCTGGATTCCTACCAGTCCAGCCGGTGGGACCGCCAGGAAACCTTCAATTCGACCCGGAAAGCCGTGGAGTACCTCTCGGCCATGCTGGGCACCGAGAGAAACGAAATTTTCTGCATTCTTGCCCTGGACAGCCAGAACCGGCTGCTTGCGGCCGAGCGGATCCAGAAGGGAAGCGTCAACCGCACGGCCGTTTTTCCGCGGCTGGTGGTGGAATCCTGCCTCAAACATCGCGCCACCGCCGTGATCCTGGCCCACAACCATCCGGGAGGCGGTCCTCACCCGTCGGCCGCCGACAGGCAACTCACCTTCAGGCTCAAAAAAATTCTCGGCGACCTGGATGTGGTCGTACACGACCACATTATCATTGCGGGCCCCGACCAGCACTATTCATTCGCCCAGAACGGAGGATTGGAATGAGCGTTCAAGTTATGCCCGCTGTCATGGTGCGCGCAGGCGCAAAACGAGGTGCATGGAACGAGATCGGAATCGAGCACGTGGAAAAACCCTCGCCCGGTGCAATGGATGTCCTGGTGCAGATCGAGGCCTGTTCGGTCAACCGGGCGGACCTGCTCCAGCGGCGGGGTTTGTATCCGCCGCCTCCGGGGGCCTCGCAGGTGCTGGGGCTGGATTTTGCCGGATATGTGACCGAAGTGAGCGCAGGCGTATCGGAATGGGCCGAAGGGGACCGCGTTTTCGGGATCGTGGCGGGAGGCGGATACGGCAGGTATGCCTCGGTTGCCGCCAACAGCCTGGTGCGCATCCCGGAAAACCTCAGCTTCACCGAGGCGGCCGCGGCCGCGGAGGTATTTTTTACCGCGTATTACAATCTTTTCGTTCAGGCCGAACTCGATCAGGGGGAAACGCTCCTGCTGCACGGGGGCGGAAGCGGGGTGGGGACGGCGGCGGTGCAGCTCGCCAAATCGCGGGGAGCACGGACCGTGGTGACGGCGGGAAGCGCCGAAAAGCTGCAGCGGGTGCTGGAGCTTGGCGCCGATTACGGAATCAACTACAAAGAGGAAGACTTTGCGGCACGGGTCAAGGAGATCACGGAGGGTGGGGGAGTGGACGTCGTGTTGGACTGGATCGGCGCCTCCTACCTGGCAAAGCACCTGGACCTCCTGAAAAAGAGGGGGCGGCTGGTGCTGATCGGTCTCATGGGCGGAAGCACCGGCGAAATCAACCTGGCCCCGGTGGTCTCCAAGCGGCTGAAAATCATCGGCTCGGTCCTGCGCACCCAGTCCGGGGAGGAAAAAGCGCGGATCGCGCGCGGCTTCTCCGAAACGGTGCTGCCGCTGCTGGCTTCGGGAAAGGTGCGGCCGATCATCGACCGCATATTCGTGATGGAGGATGTCGAAAAGGCCCACGATTACCTGAAAAAAGGGGAGCACTTCGGAAAGGTGGTCCTGACCTGGGGTTCTTTCGAGAGCTGATACCCGCCGGTCCTGTTCGCGGCCGGCTACGCTTGCCGTCACGGGCGCCGTTTCCCGCATCCGGGAAGCGACGCCCCGCGGTCCCTCGTTTCTTTGTGGCCCTTCCCGTGGTAATATCCGGGAGAAATCTCCCGGAACTCGTCTTTGGCCCTTTACTAGATAATTG
>LUZZ01000521.1 GCA_001603845.1 Syntrophobacterales bacterium Delta_01
GGTCTGCGCCAGGGCGTTGAGAAACTCGGGTCTGATGACCTTCCCTGGCATGGTCACATGCACGTCCGTGATCCCTTTGAACGGGTCCTCGCCACAGGAGATGTTCAGCAGTTTCGCACCATCCCGAAGGACCGCCACTCGGATGTAACTTGCCACGACGGGAGCTTCCTCTTGGGGATCGGCGCACACCGTGACAATACAATCGCTGTCCAGAATGTGATGCGCCGCCGTGAAGGGGCGGACGCCCTGAACGCGGAAGGGATCGAGCCCCTTGATGAATCCTCGGAGCACGTCACCGTCGAAGGTATCCACTTTCTCCATTTTAAGCCCACTCCGGAAGAGGCCGGAGAACAGGGACAACTCCTCGTCCGTACACAGGCTGGACAACAACGCTCCCGCCTTGCCCCGTTCGTAGGCAGGCTTGAACTTCGCCGCCACGAAACTCAGCGCTTCGTCCCAGGATGCCTCGCGATAGCCCGCACCGTCACGGATCATGGGGACCGTCACGCGATCCCGTTCCGTGGACTGCGGGAGCCACCAGCGTCCCTTGTGGCAGAGCTGCCCTCCGTCGGGCTCCTCCGTGCCAAGCCCTTCCACGCGGGTAATGCTGCCGGTTCGGACATAGGCCTTGAACCGGCACCCCACGGAGCAGAGCGGGCAGACGCTCTCCACCACTTCGTCGCACTGGCTCCGTTTGCCTCGATAGGCGAACTCGCGGAGCGTGATGGTCCCCGTAGGGCAGACCTGCGCACAGGCACCACAGCTCACACAGGTATCGCTCTCGCCGAGCTTCTTTCCCAGATCGGCCACCACCGTGGCGTTCCAGCCCCGTTTCTGAAGATCCAGGGTGTGGGCGCCCACCTTCTCCGCGCAGATGCGGATGCAGCGAAGACAAAGAATACAACGGTTGTGATCCAACTGAATCTCCGGGTGCGTCGCGTCGTTGGAGAAGTCCGCGTAGAGATAGGGATAGCGTACCGAATCCATACCGTGTTCGATGGCCTGGCGCTGCAGCTCGCAGTCGCCACTCTGGGAGCAGTACATGCAAAAATGATTCCGACCGGCGAAGAGAAGTTCCAACACTTGCTTTCGATAGTTGAACAGCTTCTCCGTTGTCGTGTGCACCACCATGCCATCCTGGGCGGGCGTGGTGCAGGACGTGAGGAGTTTGGGGTTTTTCTCCACCTCCACCACGCACATACGGCACGCACCGATGGGGGTGAGGCCCTTGAGATAGCACATGGTGGGAATGGTCACCTCGTTCTTCTGAGCCACCTCCAGGATGGTCTCGCCCGCAACGCCGCTACACTGTTTTCCGTCTATGGTGAGGATGATCTCCTTCATTGCGTCTCCCTCCGTCACGAGTGCCGTTCCGTCTTCGGCAACGGTCCGTCAGCTCTTCGTCACCGCGGAGAAGGGACAGACATCGAAGCAGGAACCGCACTTGATGCAGCGGTTCTGATCGATCACGTAGGGTGTCTGTCGATCTCCGGCAATGCAGTTCACAGGGCACTTTTTCGCG
>LUZZ01000166.1 GCA_001603845.1 Syntrophobacterales bacterium Delta_01
GTGCAGCTCATCGGCCGGGGCAAGTACAAAGAGGCGGTCGAGCTGATCATGGAAAAGATCCCGCTGCCCGGAGTGCTGGGGAGGGTGTGTCCCGCGTTTTGCGAAAGCGCGTGCCGCCGGGCGGAAGTGGATTCCGCCATCGCCATACGGGAGCTTAAAAGATTCGCCGCCGACCAGGTGAGCCTGGAAGAACTCCCCCTGCCGGAAATCGAAGACAAGCCGGAAAAGGTGGCCGTGATCGGTTCCGGCCCCGCCGGGTTGACCGCCGCGTACTACCTGCGGCTCAAGGGCTACGGAGTCACCATCTTCGAGGCCCTGCCGGAGCCGGGCGGGATGCTGCGGGTGGGGATTCCCGACTACCGGCTGCCGCGCGACGTCCTGGACCGTGAGATCGCATACATCCTGCGGCACGGCGTCGGGCTGGAAACCGGGAAAAAGCTGGGGACCGACTTCACGCTGGACGACCTGCGGGGGCAGGGGTTCAAGGCCATCTTTATGGGCATCGGCGCCCACGCGCCCCTCAAGATGAATATCCCCGGAGAAACGGAATTTGCCGGCGTGCTGGACGCCACCGATTTTCTGCGCGAAACCAACCTGGGTTCCGTCAAAAGCCCGGGCAGGCGCGTGGCGGTCATCGGCGGCGGCAACGTGGCCGTGGATGCCGCCAGGACGGCCCTTCGGCTGGGAAGCGAGGAGGTCACCATCGTCTACCGCAGGAGCCGCGAGGAGATGCCCGCCTACGAGGAGGAAATCCACGACGCGCTCTCGGAAGGCATTCGCATCAGCTACCTCACCGCACCGATTGCTGTGGAAGGCTCCGGCGGCAAGGTGACCGGGCTCCAGTGCATCCGGACCGTCCTCGGCCCTCCGGACGAGAGCGGCCGCAGGCGGCCCGTCCCGCAGGAAGGTTCCGAGTTCGTGGTGGAATGCGACGCCATCATCCCCGCAATCGGCCAGGAATCGGATTCGGATTGCTGCGCGGAATGCGGGGTGGAGATCGGAAGACGCGGGAGGATCACCGCCACGGCGGCCTCCATGCAGACGTCGGCTCCGGACGTTTTTGCCGCGGGCGACGCGGTGAGCGGTCCGGCAACCGTTATCGAAGCCATCGCCGCCGCCCGCCGGGCGGTGGACGCCATCGACCTGTATTTGAAGGGCGAGGGACTCGAATCCCTGGCGAGTGTGGATTCGGAACCGTTCGCACGGGGCAACTGGCGCGAAGTTCCCAAAGACGTCGCGGTGGTTGCGCATACCGAAACTCATAAAATGGACCCGCAGGTGGCGAAGACCTCCTTCAGGGAAGTGAGCAGCGGACTGTCCGAAGACGGCGCCGCCTCGGAAGCGGGCCGGTGCCTCAACTGCGGGATCTGTTCGGAGTGCATGGAGTGCGTGCGGGCCTGCGAGCGGTCCGCCATCGATCACACGATGAAGGCGGAAGACGTCGAAGTGGACGTGGGCTCCATCATCCTGGCCACCGGCTTTGACATACTGGACCCGAGTCCGCTCAAGCAGTACGGCTACGGGCGCTTCGGCGAGGTGTACACCGGCCTGGAATTCGAGCGCTTGAACAACGCCGTGGGGCCCACCGGCGGGCAGATCGTCATGAAAGACGGCCGGAAACCTTCCAGCGTGGCCATCATCCACTGCGTGGGCAGCCGGGACGTCAACTACCACGAGTACTGTTCCCGGGTGTGCTGCATGTACGCCCTCAAGTACGGCCACCTGATCAAGGAAAAGGCGGGCCACGATATCAAGGTCCACAATTTCTATATCGATATGCGCTGCTTCGGCAAGGGCTACGAGGAATTCTACCGGCGCCTCCAGGAGGAAGGGATCAGTTTCGTCCGTGGAAAGCCCGGGGAAATCCAGGAAGTCGTGACGCAGTCCGGCCAGCGGCAACTGGTCATCCAGTGCGAAGACACGCTGATCGGCAAGCGGGTGCAGGTGACGGCGGACATGGTGATCCTGTGCACCGCGATGGAAGCGCGAAAGACCGCACCCGAGGTGGCGCGGGTTTTCGGAGTGAACCAGGGGGGCGACGGGTTTTTCCTGGAAGAGCATCCCAAGCTGGGACCGATGTCCACCCCCACCGACGGAATATTTCTGGCGGGGACCTGCCAGGGGCCCAAAGACATTCCGGATGCCGTTTCACACGCCTCCGGCGCGGCGGCGCAGGCCCTGGCGCTTGCCACCCGCGGCAAGGTGGAGATATCCCCGGTCACCTCGTGGATCGACCCGGACGTGTGCGCCGGGTGCAAGACGTGTATCGGTCTCTGCCCGTACTCGGCCATCGAATTCAACGAGCGGCTGGGGGTGTCCGAGGTGAACGAGGCGGTGTGCAAGGGCTGCGGGAGCTGCGCCGGTTTTTGCCCCAGCGGGGCCGCCCGGGTCAAGCATTTTACCTCGAAGCAGGTATTTGCCGAAATCGATGGAATCCTGGAACAGGTAAGTTAACCACGGAGATTCTTTCCGGAAAAGACCGGAATGGGGGGATCTATGGAACAGTTCGAACCGACGATTATTGCCTTCGTCTGCAACTGGTGCACCTACACGGCGGCCGACCTCGCCGGGACGTCGAGACTCACGCAGCCTGCCAACGTGCGGTTGATTCGAATGATGTGCACCGGCATGGTGGACCCCAAATACATCATCAAGGCGCTCCTGGACGGCGCCGACGCGGTGCTGGTCAGCGGGTGCCATCCCGGCGACTGCCACTACATCAACGGGAACCTGAAAGCGCGCCGCCGGATGAAGCTCCTCAAGGAAATCTTTGCGCGGTTCGGCTTCGACGAGCGCCGCCTGAAGATGACCTGGATCGGGGCCAGCGAGGGAATCGATTTCGCTGAGACGCTGCGGGAGATGGTAGCCGAGGTGAAGGCCATCGGGCCCAACAAGCTGCGCAATGCAATGATTCTGTAATACCGGACGGAAGAAAAGGTCCGCAAGCTGGAGACGAAAGATGCCCAATAGAGCAAAACTGGTGGTTAAGGAACGCAACCCGGTTGCCTCGGTGCAGGAATTTCTGAAGGCGCTGCTGAAGGGCGGGCATGTCGCGGCCGTCCTGGTCGCCGAACACCTGCCGATGAAAAACGCCGTCATGCCCACCCTGGTGACCGACCCTGAAAAGCTGGAGCTGGCCGACCCCCTGGCGCCCGCTTTCCCGCTCAACGCGGCGCGGGTGCTCTCGAAGCTCACCCGCAAGCCCCTGGATGTCCCGATTGCCGCCGTCATGCGGCCGTGCGAGATCCGGGCCTTCATCGAACTGGTGAAGCTCAAACAGGGGACCATGGAAAACGTCCTGCTGATCGGCATGGACTGCCTCGGGGCGTTTGGAAACCTCGATTACGCCACCTATACGGCATCGGGAAATTCCGTGCAGTCCACGCTCGACTTCTACGAGGCGCGCCTTGCGGGCAAGCCGGCCGGCACGACGGGAGTAGACATCTCGCCGGCGTGCAAGTCCTGCGAATACCCCATGGCCGCCGCCGCAGATCTGAACATCGGATTTTTGGGAGGCGACATGATGGAGTCGCTGGTCCTGTCGTCCAACACGGAGAAGGGCGACGAGTTCCTGGGCAAGCTGGGACTGCCCGCGGGCGACGAGCCGGCCGGAAGACGCCAGACCCTCGATGCCCTCGTGCGGGAACGCACGGCCTACCGAGACAAGATGTTCGAGGAGACCTCCCAGGCCACGGCCGATGTCGAAAAGCTGATGAGCTACCTCGGCAACTGCATCAACTGCTACAACTGCCGGGTGGCCTGCCCGGTGTGCTACTGCAAGGAATGCGTGTTCGTGACCGATGTTTTCGACCACGAACCGGCGCAGTACCTGAAATGGGCGACCCGCAGGGGCGTTTTGAAGATGCCCACGGATACCGTTTTCTACCACATGACCCGGCTGGCTCACATGAGCACGGCCTGCATCGGGTGTGGCCAGTGCTCGAACGCCTGTCCCAACAACATACCGGTCATGGAGCTTTTCAGGACCGTCGCGCACGCCACGCAGCGCGCCTTCGATTATACGCCCGGAATGAACCCTGCAGACGAACCGCCCCTGTCGACCTTCCGGGAAATGGAATTTTCGGAGGTAACGGGCGGTAAAGATTAAAGGCGGCGGATCATGTCGTCACAGCTCAATTCCAAGTCAGCGGCAGCTCTGGAACGAGGTATGAAAATGGAGGAAAAAACAAGTTCCGCCCTGATCATCGGGGCCGGAATAAGCGGCATAAGGTCCGCCCTGGACCTCGCTGAGATGAACTACCGGGTCGTGCTGATCGACAAGGCGCCGAACCTGGGTGGGATCCTGCGCCAGCTCGACTACCAGTTCCCCAACGACCATTGCGGCATGTGCAAGATGCTGCCCCTGGTCAATCGCGATGCCTCTTCCCAGTATTGCCTGAGAAAGGGTCTTTTCCACGACAACATCGAGATCCGGCTGGCAACCGAGATGGTCTCGATGGAGGGGGAGCCGGGCAAATTCAAAGTCAAGCTGCGCTCGGAACCCCAGGTGGTCGACCAAAGCCTTTGTTCCGGCTGCGGGGAGTGCGCGCGGGTGTGCCCGGTGGAGGTCCCGGACGAATTCAACGCCGGCCTCACGAAGCGCAAGGCGGTGTTTCTGCCCGTCCCGCACAATATCCCGAACGGCTACACGGTGGACGCCCTGGCGTGCACCCGGTGCGGCGAATGCCAGAAGGTGTGCCCCACGGGGGCCATAGACCTCCGGCTGGATGCCCGTAGCGCGTTTCGCATCCTGGTGGTGGACGACGAGCTGGTGGTGCGCGATTCCCTGAAGGAATGGCTGGAGGTGGAAGGGTTCGGCGTGGACATGGCCGAATCGGGCGTCCAGGCCATCGAAAAACTCTCCGAGCGGGAATACAACCTGATGCTCCTGGACATCAAGATGCCGGGCATGGACGGCGTCGAGGTGCTCAAGGCCGCCAAGGAGATACGCCCGGACCTCCCGGTGATCATGATGACCGCCTATGCCACGGTGGAAACGGCGGTGGAGGCCATGAAGTTCGGCGCGCGCGACTACCTGATGAAGCCCTTCGACGTCGAGGCCCTGGTGGGCATGGTGGTGCAGGCCTTCCAGGCCACGCAGAAAGTGTCCGAACTGGAAATCGAAGTGGGGGCGGTGATCCTCGCCACGGGAAGCGAACTGGCCGACCCGGCCGCCGGGGCCAATACCTACGAATACGGCGTGCTGCCCAACGTGGTGACCGGCGTGGAATTCGAGCGGCTGATCAGCGGCACCGGCCCCAACGGCGGGCGGCTCCTGCGCCCCTCGGATGGACGGCCCGCCCGCAAGATAGCGTGGCTCCAGTGCGTGGGGTCGCGCAACGTCCAGCTCAACGCCGACTACTGCTCGTCGGCCTGCTGCATGTTTTCCATAAAGGAGGCCGTGCTCGCCAAGCAAAGAGACCCGGAAGCGGACTCCGCGATTTTCTACATGGACATGCGCACCTTCGGAAAGGACTTCCAGCGCTACCGCGAAGCGGCCGAAAAGGAACACGGCGTGCGCTTCGTCCGAAGCCGCGTCCATTCCGTCGAGCCGGGGCCGGACGGCGCCCTGGCGCTGCGCTTCTCGGATGAGGAAGGAAAGGCCCGGACGGAAGTCTTCGACCTGGTGGTGCTCGCAACCGGCCAAAAACCTTCGGCATCGGCCGCCGAACTGGCCGAACTGGCCGGAATCGAGCTCAACCCGTGGGGGTTTTGCAAGACGGCCGGTTTTGCGCCGGCCGACACCAGCCGCGAAGGGGTGTTCGCGGGCGGGTCGTTTTCCGGGTTGAAGGACATTTCGGAATCGGTGATCCTGGCCAATGCGGCCTCGCTCGAAGCGTCCCGGATCATCCGGTCCAAGGGCGGCGGCGCGGCGACGGCCGCGGACAACGGCGAACCGGCCTTCAGGGACGTGTCCCGCGAACTGCCGGCAACGGGCCTCGTCCTGTGCTCGTGCGGCGGAAAGATCTCGGAATCCGCCGACCTGGATGCTGTTTCCTCGGCGCTCAAAAAAGATTTGAACGGCGGGCCGGTGCTCCGCATCGAACGGCTTTGCACGCGCGACGGGTGGGATTCCATGGTGGAGTCCCTGAAAGGCGGCGGCTTCAACCGTCTGGTGATCGGGGCCTGCATGCCGTGCGCCTACGGCAGGAGGCTTTCCGAACTTGGAAAACAGATCAACCTCAGTCCCTCGCTGATGGAAATGGCCGATCTTCTCACGCCCCTTCTAGGAAAACCGGAAGCCGCCGCGGCGAAGCGAGAAGTGAAGGTCCGGCTGGAAATGTCCCTGGCCCGGTTGGCGGCCTCCGAACCGGTCAGGACGTTTTCCACGCCCGTCGAACGCCGGGCCCTGGTGGTGGGGGGCGGCATCGCCGGAATGAGCGCCGCCCTGGCCCTTGCCGAGCACGGCGTCGAGGTCTGCCTGGTGGAGCGTGAAAAGCAACTGGGCGGGCTGTTGCAAAACCTGCACCGGACCATCGACGGGTCTTCCCCGGAGGAGTTGCTGGAAAAAACCAGGACGGCCGTCGAAAACAATCCCCGGATACGGGTGCTGAAGGGGGCGTCGGTGGTCCACTCGGAAGGGACGCTGGGGCGTTTTGCGACCACCCTGGAACTGGAGGACGGATCGGGCGAAACGGTGGACCACGGAGCGGTGATCCTGGCCACCGGAGGCTATGAAGCCAAAACGAAAGAATACGGCCACGGGCAAAGCGAAGCGGTGCTCACTCAGCACGAACTGGAAGAGAAGCTGCACTCGGGCGGTATCAACCCGGCTGAACTGGGCAGCGTGGCCATGATCCAGTGCGTGGGTTCCCGCGAGCCGGGCCGCGAGTACTGCAGCCGCGTGTGCTGCGCTTCCGCCCTTAAAAACGCCTTCTACCTGCGCGAGAAGAACCCCGGCGTAGATATCTACATCCTGTACCGCGACATGATGGCTTACGGGTTTTTGGAATCCTACTACACGCGGGCAAGGTCCGAGGGCATCATTTTCATCCGGTACGAACCCGAGAAAAAGCCGCAGGTCAAGGTGGAAGACGGCCGGGTGCTGCTCTCCACCTACGACCCGGTGCTGGAGCGCGACGTGCTCATCAAGCCCGACCTGCTGGTGCTGGGCACCGGAATCGTCCCCGGCGACCAGGCAACAAGGCTGGCCGAAATTTTCGGGGTTCAAGTCAATGAAGACGGATTTTTCAGGGAAGCCGAGTACAAGTGGCGTCCTGTGGACATGATGAAGTACGGGGTGTTTACCTGCGGGATCGCGCATTCGCCCCGGTCCGTGCCGGAAACGGTCGCCATGGCCCAGGCGGCCGCCCAGCGGGCGCTCGGCGTGCTGATGCGGGGCTCGCTTCGCCGGAGTGCGGTGACCGCCCGGGTGCGGTATAGCCTGTGTTCGCTTTGCGAGAAGTGCATTGCGGCCTGTCCCTACGGGGCCCGGTACCGGAACGAGGAAGAAGACCGGATCGAGGTTAACGAACTGCTGTGCCAGGGATGCGGGTCCTGCGCGGCGGTCTGCCCGAACAGCGCATCGGTTCTGTGCGGATTTTCCGACCGGCAGGTAATGTCGATGCTGGATGCGGCGCTGGAATAGGAAAGCGGAGTTTGGAGATGGAAATGGGAAAACCAGTGACCGGAGCTGCCGTATTTGAGGCGGAGGCAAAGCCGGACGGCAACTTCGAAGAGATTGCGAAAAACGTGAAGGCCTGCATGCAATGCGGGACCTGTACCGGTTCCTGTTCGAGTTCCGTCGCCATGGACCTCACGCCCCGGCAGCTCTGGCGGATGGTGCAGGCGGGCATGAAAAAGGAAATCTTCGACAGCAGGACTTTCTGGCTCTGTTCGAGCTGCTATCTGTGCACCCTGCGCTGCCCCCGAGGCCTGCCTCTCACCGAAACCATGGCCGCCCTGAAACGGGCCGCCGTGAGCGAGGGACTGTCCCGCGACCGGAAAAGTCCGGCGTTTTATACGTCCTTCATGGATTCGGTGCGCAAGTACGGCAGGGTGCGCGAGGCGGAGATGATGGCCGTCTACTTCATGCGCGTGCGCAACCCCGCGGTCCCCATGAAGTTCACCGCGCTGGGCATCAAGCTCATGGGCAAGGGCAAAATTTCGCCCAAGGTGCCGCGATTCGGGCCGGGAAAACTGGACCGGCTGTTTCGCAAAATCGAAGAACTGGAGGCGCGGTCATGAAATATTTCTACTATCCGGGCTGTTCGCTGGAAGGGACCGCCCGTGAATACGACCTGTCGACGCGCGCCCTGATGCGCTCCCTGGAGGTCGAACTGGTGGAAGTGGAGGACTGGACCTGCTGCGGAGCGAGCGCGGCCGACGCCATCAGCCAACT
>LUZZ01000167.1 GCA_001603845.1 Syntrophobacterales bacterium Delta_01
GCCCTGTTCCTGTATTCCGCCATCCCGGCGATGGCCCAAAACTACGTCAAACCCGACGTTTTCAAGCAGTGGCTCGAAAGCGGAAAGTCCATGTTCATCGTGGACATCCAGACGCCGGACGAGTTTGCGATGCACCATTTCAAAAAAGCCATCGAAACCAACGCTTTTCCCGCAAAAACCGACGACGAGAAGAAAAAGCTCGACCCCGTCCTGGTAAAAATCAAAGCATCGAAAGACGACGTGGTCATCGTCTGCCCGCGCGGCGGGGGCGGCGCCCGGAACACCTATGACTACTTTAAAACGAAAGGGGTCCCGGAGAGCCGCATGTACATCCTGGAAAAGGGCATCAGCGGGTGGCCGTACAAAGACATGTTCGTCAAGGGTAGATAAGCGCTTCGGAGACAACACCGTCGGGGCCGTGCGGGAAAACCCGGCGCGCCCCGCCTCTTCCCTCCGGCAGTCGCCCGTACCGCACAGTGCACATCCCCGGCCATTGTGCCGCCCGGCAGAAAAGCTTAATAGATAGACAGGCGGATATTCCGCCTCGGCGCGGCCGGCGGAATCCGGAATTCAAATCCGAGGCCCGAAACTATCCCGTCCGGTCGGTTCACGGACGGCGCGAGGTGGCACATGGCAAACAGGGACAAGGTGGAAGACCGTGCGGCGGGAGCGGTGGTGGGCGCCCTGATCGGCGACGCCCTGGGGTTGGGCCCGCACTGGTATTACGATCTCAAGCGGATGCGGGCGGAGTTCGGAGAGTGGATCGAAGGATACACCGATCCGAAACCCGGCCGCTACCACGACGGGCTCAAGGCCGGCGATCTTTCCCAGACCGGGCTCATCACGCTGGAACTGCTGCGGTCGGTCGTGGAAAAAAACGGGTACGACGAAGAAGACTTCACCGGGAGGCTGGACGAGAAGTTCCTGCAAAAAATGGACGGCTCGCCGTACTCGGGCCCCGGCGGGTACACCAACCAGTCCATCCGGGAACTCTACCGGGCGAGAGTCGAACAGGGAAAACCCTGGGGGAAAACCGGCGATTACGCCGACACCACCGAAGGGGCCGAACGGGCGGTGGTGCTGGCGGCCCATTATGCCCTGTCGCCGGGTGAGGGCGCGCGCGCCATTGCCCGCAACATCCGGCTGACCCAGATCGATCCCTTCGTGACGGCGCTCAGCGCGGCCTACTGCGTGGTGGTGAGCGCCCTGATACGGGGAGAGCCCTTCAACGGCAGGCTTTCCGGCAAACTCTACGGCCTGGTGGAAACCGGGGAACTCCCCTTCACCCACGCCGTGCTGGCGGAAAAAAAGGGGGCGTACGCCCGCGACCCCACGGCGCCTTCCGCGTCGCTTCCCTTTCCCGACGGGCTCCTTTTTCCTTCCCACATCTGGGCCGCGGCCAAAGACCCCCGGGTATCGATCGACCCCGCCTGGAAAGTGTCGCTGGTCTACGGCATGCCGTGTTCCATCATCTGCGTGCTGCCCGCGGCGTATTACCTGGCGGCACGGTTCCAGGACGATTTCGAACAGGCCGTCCTGCACGCGATCAACGGCGGCGGGCAGAACATGTCCCGGGCCATGATGGCCGGCGCCCTGGTGGGGGCGCAGGTGGGGCTCTCCGGCATCCCCCGGCGTTTTATCGACGGATTATCCGAAGGCCGTGAAATAGTGGATTTTGCCAAACGAGTGCCTGCCTGAGCGGTCGGCGCTGCGGCGTGGGGAGACGGGAGGGCAAAGCGCCTCCCAAGCTTTTGCAGCATCGTCTCGATACCATTTGGATTGCGACCCCGGTATCGGGACTCCGGTGCATCCCAAGTTGCCATCGGAGCCGGTCTCGTGTTAAACGGTACCGTTCCGGAGGTTTGGGATGCGTTTGTTGGTGAAGATCCTGAAATCGTTTGCGGCGTTTCTGGCCGTCCTGTGCTGTCTGGCCGTCCTGGCCGCGACTCCCGTGGTTTTCCAATTCTGGCTTTTTTTGCGCACGCCCGCAAAGTCCGCCTTCGAAACGAAACAGTTCTTCATCCCTCCCAAAACCGGCGCCCTGGGCGTGGCCCGGCTCCTGGAATCCAGGGAAGTGGTCCGCAACGCCTATGAATTCTATGCGCTGGCCCTCATAAAAGACGCCCTGCCCCACCTCCAGGCGGGCGAATACGCGTTTTCCACCCTGTCCACGCCCGAACAGGTGCTGGACGCCATCGTGAAAGGCCGGGTGGTGATTCACACGGTGACCCTGCCGGAAGGCTCCACGATGTGGGATGTGGCCAGGATACTCGATCAGAAAGAACTGGTCTCCGCCGCCGATTTCCTTGCCGCAGCCTCCGACGCCGATTTCATCCGCTCGCTCGGCATCCAGGCGCCGAGCCTGGAAGGTTATCTTTTTCCGGAAACCTACCGGTTCAAACGGCCCATGGACAGCCATACCGCCATCCGGGCGATGGTGCACCAGTTCCACGCCCACCTGCCGCCGGAGTGGGCCGACCGGGCCCGGGAACTGGGCCTCGACCTGCACCGGATCATCACCCTGGCGTCCATGGTGGAAAAAGAAGCCGTCGTGGACTCCGAGCGCCCGGTCATCGCCGGGGTGTTCTACAACCGGCTCAAGATCAACATGCCGCTTCAAAGCGACCCCACGGCGGTCTACGACATTCCCGGTTTTTCGGGGCCGGTCACGGCCGCCCACCTGGCCAGGCACAGCCCCTACAACACGTACCAGATCAAGGGCCTGCCGCCCGGTCCGATATGCAGCCCGGGGCTCCGGTCCATCCGGGCCGCCCTGTATCCCGAAAAAGTGCCCTTTCTGTATTTTGTCAGCAACAACGACGGCACGCACACCTTCTCGGTAACGGCGCAGGAGCACAGGAAAGCCGTAAACCATTACCTCGAGACGAAGAAGAAAGCGGAAGCGAACGAGCCGTCAACCACCGCTCCGAGCCCCGAGCCGGCTGCGGACTAAGTCGAAGGATACAAACACAAAATGGCCCAGCAGCATGTGGAAACCACCTCCATCGTATTCGCCGCCGGCAAGGGAACCAGGATGACCGGCTACGGCGGCAACAAGACGCTCCTGCCCCTCGTCGCCGGGAAATCCCGCTTCGAGGGCGAACGGCCGCTCCTCCGGGAAGTGCTGGACAACCTGCCCCCCGGCCCCAAGGGGGTCGTGGTGCACCACCTGGCCGACGAGGTGCGAAAGAGCGTGCAGGCCCCGGACGTGGATTTCATCTTCCAGGAAGAAACCAACGGGACAGGCGGGGCGCTGCTTTCCGCACGAACGTTCATCGAATCCGTGAGGACCGGAAACATCATCATCACCATGGGAGACGTGCCCCTCATCCGGCCGGCGACCTATCTCAAGCTGCTGGAAATGCTCGAACGCCGCCCCATGGCGCTCCTGGGGTTCGAACCCCGCGACCGCGCCCGGTACGGAATGCTGGAAATCGACGGCGGGCGGGTGGCCCGAATCGTGGAATGGGAGTACTGGAAGGATTATCTCCCGGAAAAGCAAGCCCGGCTACAGTACTGCAACGCGGGCGTCTATGCGGCGCGGCGTCCCGTCCTGCTCGAATACATGGCCGAACTGGAACGCCTTCCCCACAAGGTCCGCAAGATCAGGGACGGCAAAGAGACCACCATCAAGGAATATTTCCTCACCGACCTGGTGGAGATGATGTATGCCCGGGGGCTCGACGTGGGCATGATCGCCGTTCCCGAACAGGAAGTCATCGGCGTGGACACCCCCGAATCGCTGGAAACGGTGCAGAGACTGTACGCGCAGATCGCGGGGAGGGATTGAGGGTTTCACGATTTGGTGCAGGAGTTGAAAGGAACAGCGGCCCCTGCTGTCCGCCCGAAGGAGACGGCATCCACATTTGAGTGGATCACGTAAACAAAAGGTTGACAGTCCAGGCGTAAACTGTTAGTTTACATCCACCCTCGCAAAGGATTTTTTCTTCGGCATCCGAGGGGAGCGGGAAGAACCTCCCGATCCCAAGAAAAGAAAGGAAGCCCGCGGCCTACGAAGAACGAAGTCATCGATCGTGAAGGTGGAAAACCCGAGTGAGTATCCGCAGCTTCAAGCACCATGGGTTGTACAAGCTTTGGCGATACGATGACCAAAGCGAAATCCCTGCAAAAGACGCAGGAAAATAAGAAGAATTTTAAACGTGCTGAATGCGGCGAGGTCCAAACGGGATATAAATTTTCACGGTTCCGGTTTTCATCCCTTGGAGCCTAAGGGAGCGAACTACTACGCCATGAAAGTCGATAAGCGATTTCGCATTACTTTCCGATGGGATGAAAAAGAGGGCCATGCCTGGGAAGTGAACTTCGAAAACTACCATTAGATTTGCCGGTCCCCCTCCCGGAAGGGGGACCGAACCGATACACTGGATTATCCATGATTGAAGAATACGTTGCCACTGAAGAACACCGGATGCCGCCGACACATCCGGGAGCCGTACTGAGAGAGGAAGTCCTGCCGGAAATGAACATCTCCGTAAGCGAGTTTGCGCGCAGGATTGGGGTTTCCCGGCAGATTCTTCACCGCATTCTTGCCGAAACCCAGGGGATTACGCCGGAGATGGCCCTCCGAATCGGTCGATTTCTGGGGAACGGTCCCGGGCTCTGGATACGGCTGCAGGAGGAATTTGACCTTTGGCAAAGTGAACAGAGGTTGCGTGATGTTCTTGACGCTATAAAACCTTTCTCTCGACCTGCAGGGGAATCCATTCCCGGCGAATCGGTGCAGGATTGAGAAAACCATGCACGGGTGACACGGACAACTCGTTTGTCCGTGCGCGGAGCGCAAGAGGACAGATACGTTTAACGTTTTTTGACCTGCTCGGAGCATATACTTTCACCCTTCGGACCCCGACAGGCGATTTACCGGGGGTACCCGTGCAGATATTGCGGGAACGCTGTGGTTATAATAAGAATATCGAAATGGAGGGGTTGAGGTCTCCGGGATGGCGGGAACCTGGCAATCGGCCCCCTCCCCGTGTTTTCCCGGCGTTTCGTTATGAATTGGGCTCCCGGTCCTCTTTTTTCAAAATTTTGCCTCCCCACAGGTTTTCTTTTTCTCCGCTGACCAGTTCGACGCCTTCTCCCGGAAAGACGTCGCGCTCTTCCGGCGGGGTGGGCCTTTGCACGGGAGGCCACAGGTCCGGCCTGGGCAGGAACCCTTCGAGAGCGGCCGCAACGGGGGCGGAGTCGATCAACTGGGGAGCGCCGGACAAATCCACCTCCCCGACCGGTGCGCTGAACTCGATCGGGATCCCGTTGGGGTCGAAGCTGTAGATGGAATGGATGAACCCGTGGTCGATCATGTCCGATACCCAGAACCCGGCCGCATCGATCCGGTCGCGAAGCTCCCACAGGCCCTCGTCGTCTTCCATCCCGAACGAAACGTGGTCGAACACCATGGGGCCGGACACGGGGTAGCCGTGGTCTTTTTCAGGGACGGGCTTCACGTCGGGCCATTCGAAAAAAACCAGGAAATGCTGCGGAGCGATCTCGAACAGGTAGAGCTTGTAGCCCCGCTTGCCGAGGCCGGCCGCCATTTTCATGCCCAGCAGGTCGCGCCAGTAGCGGATCGTCATGTTCATGTCGCTGGTTGCCATGGCCAGGTGGTGAATTCCCTGAAACTTCAACATCGATTGCGATCCTTTCCCGGCGCGCCCGCAAACGCCGAAATGCACATTCACCGCGAAGTAATGCCCACTTATATAACACCGATCCGGGTGCGCGGCCAACGCCAAGCTCCCGGCGTTCCGGCGCGCCCAGCCTGCCGGAGCGCCGCAACGCCCGCCGGGCCGCGGTTTCCCGTTCCGGCCTGCTCCAAGCCGGCTCCGCCCGGCCCGGCCGTTTATGCAAAAGCTTATGCACAAGGGCGATTTCGAGCATTAGCTGTTGAAAATCAATAATAGTCATGCTATTGGGAGCTTTCGAATGCGCGAAATTCAGGGTAGGGTCTTTGCCGGCTTCCTTCGATATTTTCTGATTCGGCCTTGGCGAGCGATATAAAACAGATTGGCGGGAATTTTCGGTCCCGTGGGGGTAAATTCGGGCCTTAATTCCTCAATCTGGCACACTCTCATAATTGCTCGCGTTTTCATTGACCTTTCCCCATATACAGGTTAAGTCATCCGGCACGTGATGCGTTTTGCCTCAACAGAAAACCGGAGATAAGACACGGGCGCCCCCCGGCGCGTACTTGCGTCGCGCCCGATTCGATTCCCCTCAGGATACTATTCCGATATGACTATTGAGCGATTCCTCTTGCCGAGGAAAAAGAAATTCGTGCAGGAGTGGTTCAACCACCTTGTAGGATCGTACCCGCCGGAAACCGCGAGACTGCTCAAGAAGGAAACCAACCAGTTTGCAAACCCGGTAGGCTATACCGCCCAGCAGGCCATGGGCGAGATTTTCGACGAGTTTTTCGGGCAAAACCGCCCGGAAAAGATATCGCCGCTGCTGGACAAGATCCTCCGGATCAGGGCCGTCCAGGATTTCATGCCTTCGGGGGCGATCCAGTTCGTTTTCCAGTTGAAGAAAATCGCCCGGCAAATCCTCCAGGCCGAGATCGTCGAGGGCGGAGTCACGCCGGGGGACATGTTCGAATTCGATGACAAGGTGGACGTACTGGCGCTGGCCGCCATGGACGTTTACGTCGGATGCCGCGAAAACCTGTACCGGGTACGGGTTGAAGAGATAAAGAACAGGACATCCAGGCTGCTGCACAGGGCGGGGATCATTGCCGATGTCCGCTCACAGAAGCCCGAAGACGAGCAACAATAAACCAAAATCATCCAAAACTTACGAGACGAGGGTTTGTAATGGGCATCAGGTTTTCCTTAGCTGCAGTCGTAGCGCTCGTTTTGGCTGTATTTCTGGGAGTGAAGTCGGCTGGACTGGGTCATTTCTTCGGCACCACTGTGCCGTACATAGCCATCTTCGCTTTCATGATCGGCTTCCTCTACAAGGTCCTGAAGTGGGCCAGTTCGCCCGTCCCCTTCCGGATCCCGACGACGGCCGGTCAGGAGAAATCACTGCCGTGGATCAAGCGCAACAAGTTCGACAATCCTTCCAACAACAAGGAAACGGTAGTCAGGATGCTGCTGGAGGTGCTCCTTTTCAGGTCGCTGTTCAGGAACACTAAAACCGAGCTGGCGAAGGGCCCCAAGATCTATTACCAGTGGGAAAAATGGCTCTGGCTGGCCGGACTGGCCTTCCACTACTCCTTCCTGGTGATCCTGCTCAGGCACCTGAGGTTTTTCACTGATTCCGTGCCCTTTTTCGTTCACGCGCTCGACAATGCCGACGGATTCCTCCAGGTCGGCCTGCCCGGAATCTACATTTCGGACATGGTGTTCATCATAGCGGTGACTTACCTGCTGATCCGAAGGGTGGTCATCCCGCAGATGCGCTACATCTCTCTTCCCGCCGACTACTTTCCGCTTTTCCTCCTCCTGGGCATCGGCGTGACCGGCATCCTGATGCGCTACTTTATCAGGGTGGACCTCCTCAAGGTCAAGCAACTGGCGCTGGGGATCGTCACCTTCCATCCGGTGGTCCCGGACGGCATCGGGGTGATTTTCTTCATTCATTTCTTCCTGGTGTGCACGCTGTTCGCCTATTTCCCGTTCAGCAAGCTCATGCACGCCGGCGGAGTGTTCCTCAGCCCGAGCCGGAACCTGCCCAATGACAGCCGGATCAAGCGCCACATCAATCCCTGGAACTACCCGGTGAAGGTCCATACCTACGCCGAATACGAAGACCACTTCAGGGAAAAGATGGTCGAGGCCGGATTGCCCGTGGAAAAGGAATTGCCCGCTGACGCAACCACAGGGAAAAACTGATTGGCCGGATTACCTGTTGATAAGGAGTTATAGGAACAATGGCTAAGGTCCCCAAAGCAAGCGAATTAGGAGTCGAATGGGCGTTTCCCAAGACGAAATGGATGGATACTCCGGTCACTTTTCGGCCGGGTACCTGGAGCTATCCCGGCAAGCCCAAGAACCTGGAAGCCGTGGACATGCCCAATCCAAGGGAATGGTCGCCCACGGATGCAGACTGGAAGCTGCCCTCCAACTGGAAACAGATAATTCTGGAAGGCATGCGGGAACAGTTGCACCGGTTCCGCTCCCTCCGGGTCTTTATGGATATCTGCGTGCGCTGCGGCGCCTGCGCGGACAAGTGCCACTTCTTCATCGGTTCGGGCGATCCGAAGAACATGCCGGTCCTTCGGGCCGAGCTGTTCCGGTCCGTCTACCGCAAGGATTTCAGCCTGGCGGGCAAGATTATGGGCCGGATGGCGGGCGCCCGCGACCTGACCGAAGACGTGGTCAAGGAGTGGTTCTACTACTTCTACCAGTGTACGGAATGCCGGCGCTGCTCGCTTTTCTGCCCGTACGGCATCGACACGGCGGAAGTGACCATCATGGGGCGCGAGCTGCTCAACCGCCTGGGGGTGAATATCGATTGGGTCATGGCCCCGGTTGCCAACTGCTTCCATAACGGCAACCACCTGGGAATCCAGCCCCACGCCTTCAAGGACATGATCGATTTCTTCGTGGACGAAATCGAGGCGGTAAACGGGATTCGGGTGGAACCCACGTTCAACCGCAAGGGTGCCGAAGTCCTGTTCATCACCCCGTCGGGCGACGTTTTCGCCGACCCCGGGACCTACACCCTGATGGGCTATCTGATGCTGTTCCACGAAATCGGGCTGGACTACACCTGGAGCACCTACGCCTCCGAGGGCGGAAACTTCGGCCTGTTCACCTCGCACGAGATGATGAAGCGGCTGAACGCCAAGATGTACGCCGAGGCCAAGAGGCTGGGAGTCAAGTGGATCCTGGGCGGCGAGTGCGGCCACATGTGGCGCGTAGTCAACCAGTACATGGACACCATGAACGGCCCCGCCGATTTCCTGGAAGTGCCCAAGTCCCCCATTACCGGCACCGTGTTCGAAAACGCCAAGTCCACCAAGATGACCCACATTGTGGAGTTCACGGCGGACCTCATCAAGCACGGCAAGCTCAAACTCGACCCCAGCCGCAACGACAACCTGGTGGTCACCTACCACGATTCCTGCAACCCCGCGCGCGCCATGGGTTTCTTCGAAGAGCCGCGCTACGTGATCAATAGCGTTTGCAACAACTTCTATGAAATGCCGCCCAACACCATTCGCGAGCAGACGTTCTGCTGCGGCAGCGGTTCAGGGCTCAACAACGACGAATTCATGGAAATGAGAATGCGCGGCGGTCTTCCCCGGGCCAACGCGGTGCAGCACGTCCACGACCAGCACGGTGTAAACACCCTGGCCTGCATCTGCGCCATCGACCGCGCAGTGCTCACCGCATCCATGGATTACTGGGTCCCGGACGTCACCGTTTACGGAGTTCACGAACTGGTAGGAAACGCTCTTGTGATGGAAGGCGAGCAGGAGAGGACCACCGACCTGCGCGGAGAACCTCTGCCTGGAATGGAGGATACTGAGAATGAAGATATATGATGGCAAAAATATCTTTATCGGCCTGATCGTCTTCATTGGGCTGGTAACCTTTCCGGTGTGGTTCAACCACGGCAAGGCTGCTCCGCCGCCCGACCCCAAGCTTGACACGCCGGTGATCCAGGCAATGGCGCACAAGCAGTGCGTCATGCCCAAGGAAGAGATGATCACCGGCCACATGCAGTTGCTCAACAACTGGAGAACCGAGGTAGTGCGCTACGGCAAGCGGATGTACGTGGCGGCCGACGGCAAAACCTACGAAATGAGCCTCCAGAACGAGTGCCAGAGGTGCCATTCCAATAAGACACAGTTTTGCGATCAGTGCCACACCTACGCGGGGCTCAGTGTGGATAAGACGCCGTACTGCTGGAATTGCCACATCCCCCCAAAGGAGAATAAGTAATGGAAACTAGCAGAAGAGATCTTTTGAAGATCGGCGGTATCTGCGCTCTGGGGCTGGGGGCTCTGCCGCTTGTCAATGAAATGGCGAAAGCGGATACACCGAAATACCTGCCCAACCCGCAGGCTCTCACCGCCAAGCGGTGGGCTATGGTCGTCGATATGAAAGCGTGCTGGGAGAAGGGAAAACCCGGTTGCAAGGACTGTATCATCGCCTGCCACACCGTTCACAACGTGCCCGACATCGGATCGGTGAAAGAAGAAATCAAGTGGCTCTGGACGGAAAAGTTCGAGAACACCTTCACGGGCCAGGAAAACGAGATGGTTCCGGAAGAGTTCAAGGACAAGCCGTTCATGGTCCTTTGCAACCATTGCACGTACGCGCCGTGCACGCGGGTGTGCCCCACCCAGGCCACCTTCAAGAGGGCCGACGGCATCACCATGATGGACTTCCATCGCTGCATCGGCTGCCGGTACTGCATGGCGGGCTGTCCTTACGGCGCGCGCAGCTTCAATTTCAGGGACCCCAGGAATTACATCAAAACCGAGCTCAACCCCACTTTTCCCACTCGTGAGCGCGGTGTTGTCGAAAAGTGTAATTTCTGCGACGAGCGGCTGGCTGCGGGCAAGCTCCCGGCCTGTGTCGAGGCATGCAAGGCCAAGGCGCTTACCTTCGGCGACCTCGAAGACCCGGCTTCCGAGGTGCGGAAGCTCCTTGCCAAGCGTTTCTCGATAAGAAGAAAACCCGAACTCGGGACACAACCCGCTGTTTACTACATAATTTAAGGGGTGGGATATGCTTGAAAGAGCACTGACTGGAAGCTCGAGATACTACAAGCTGCTTGGGGCCCTGCTCGTTCTCATGGGGCTCGGCTTTGCAGCGTACCTCACTCAGTACAACCGAGGTCTTACCATAACCGGCATGGGCAGGGACATTTCCTGGGGCATCTACATCGCCCAGTTCACGTTCCTGGTCGGCGTGGCGGCATCCGCCGTGATGGTGGTGCTTCCCTACTACGTCCACAACGTCAAGGTGTTCGGCAGGATCACCATCCTGGGCGAATTCCTGGCTATAGCCGCTGTCAGCATGTGCCTTCTGTTCATCGTGGTCGATCTTGGTAAACCGATGCGCGTGCTGAACGTTTTACTTTACCCGACGCCCAACTCGATCCTGTTCTGGGACATGATAGTCCTCAACGGCTACCTGCTCCTGAACGTGCTGATCGGGTGGAACGTGCTGGAGGCCGAGCGCAAGGGCACCCATTATCCCAACTGGGTGAAGCCGCTCATCTACATCTCCATCCCGTGGGCAGTCAGCATTCACACCGTAACGGCCTTCCTGTACGCCGGCCTTCCGGGCAGGCACTACTGGCTGACCGCCATCATGGCCGCACGCTTCCTGGCTTCGGCCTTCTGCTCCGGTCCCGCGCTGCTCATCATGCTCGCCTACCTGGTCAAGAAGTACAGCAAGTTCGATCCGGGCAAGGAAGCAATCGACAAGCTGACCACCATCATGACCTACGCCATGATCATCAGCGTGTTCTTCGTGGGGCTCGAGTTCTTCACCGCGTTCTACAGCAACATCCCCGGTCACATGCACTCCCTGGTGTACCTGTTCGTGGGGATAGACGGACACCACAACCTGGTTCCCTTCATGTGGCTGTTCGCCATACTGGCCGTCGCCGGCCTGGCGCTCCTGTTCCATCCCAACCTTCGCAAGAACGAAAAGATCCTGCTGACCGCGGCAGGCTGCGTCTTCCTGTCGATGTGGCTGGAAAAAGGCCTCGGGCTGATCGTGGCCGGTTTCATCCCCAACCCCTTCGACCAGGTCCGCGAATATGTGCCGACCATCCCCGAGATCATGATCGCGCTCGGGGTCTGGGCGACCGGCTTCTTCGTCCTGACCGTTCTCTACAAGATCGCCATCTCGGTCAAGGAGGAAGTGGCCCCATAGCCGCCTCATTTTGCCGTACCGTCGCAAAAGCCCATTCCACTCGGAGTGGGCTTTTTTGCCGATGGTGCCCGACGCCGGACGCCGGGCGTCAATGCCGTTGACTTTAGGCTCCTCCCCCTTTGATGGGGGAGGCTGGGTGGGGGTGAAAAACCGAGCGATATCAACCC
>LUZZ01000168.1 GCA_001603845.1 Syntrophobacterales bacterium Delta_01
GCCCCTCCCACCAAGGGAGGGGAGTTCGTGGAGCGTCGCCTCTGAAATCAACAGCATTGCCCCCGGGGTCGGCGGGGGGGGGCGAAGCGCCCTCATGCTCTTCTGGAATTCGATACGGAGGTGCCGGGATTTGGAACAGCTTCAGATAAGGTGCCCGAGGCTGGGCGGCGAGGTCACCCTGGCGTATTGTCTCAGGGAAGGGGGCGATCTTCCCTGCCCGCGTTCCGTCAGGTGCTGGAACCCTTACTTGCCCATCGAGGCCTTTCTCCGGCGGCGCCTGACCGATGAGCAGTGGGACCGGTGTTTCAACCGGAAGCCGCAGGAAAAGATCGCCTCCCTGGTCGGACTTGCCGAGGCGGCGAAAAAAGGGGACGCGAACGCTTCCTAGCTGCGTGGAGAATAGATTCCCGATCTTCGAGAGACTGCCGTCGTCGCAATGCGCCCGCAGAACGAAGATTGATTCCCAGTGGCCGTGATGCAGGAAAAAGAGAATTCCTGTGCGGATTTTCGCCCCGAATGAGCTCGATAGACCAGCCCGGGGTCAACGCAAGCGCCACCTTGGGCTATCCCCCTAGGCAACCCCTACGGATCTGGTACTTCATCACCTATTAGCCTATTAGGCAGGAAAAGAAAGTTCCGGCACAGGTTTGCAAAGGCCGGCGAAAAATCTCACGATTTTAACCGGCGGCTTCACGCCCGATTCGGGTGCCGGCCCCCGGCGCCTGGGAACCGGCGGAATGTGAGACTTCACTTATCAACGTAAGATTTTCCAAATCGTCATTCCCGCAGCGCTTCTGATGTAAATTTGCGCTGAAGTTGATACTAACCCGACCAGTGGATTTGTAGGGTGGGCAGAAGCGAAGCGCTGCCCACCGCCTCGTTGGGCACAAGGTGTCCACCCTATACGAAGTTGCATTTTGCTTATTTTTGAACGCAACTCGGTATGAGCGACAATCCGGTGTCTTTCCCGTCCGGGAGCAGGGACGAAAACAAAAACGACGCCCTCATGCCTTCGCTTTTTCCCGTGCGCGATTTTCACGCACCATTCGTTCGAGACCGAATTTTTTCACGCGATAGTTCATCTGCCTGAAGGTAAGCCCCAGGTCGTCGGCCGCCTGGCGTTTGATCCACCGGTTGCGCTCCAAGGCCGCCGACACTTCATTCAGCTCGACCTGGTCCAGGCGCGACAGCGCCGCGGGGGTCCTGGGCGCGGCCCCTTCCTTTTTGCCGGCCGCCGCCTGTTCGGGCTTGCACGGGCAATCCACCGCACTCACCCCGTTGATAATGGACAGCGTGAGTTCCTCCAGCGCATGCTCCAGGTGGAGAAGGCTGCTCACCACCTGGTTTATCTGGGACAGAATGCTCAATTTGAGCTCGCGCGTGCCGTTTTGCATGGTTTCACCTCTTTAATTCTTTAAAGCTGCGATACTCATCGAGGGAAATGCTTTACTTGAGTTCACCGGTCGCGCCCGCCGCCGGTCGGCCGCCTGCGCGGCTCGCCTTCTCCCTGGAATTGCCCGGCCGGGGACCTGTTGCCTGTTTCGGGGATTCCAATTTCGTGCCAAACTGCCCCGTGCAGCCATCCCGCCCGGTACCGGGATTTACGGCCCCCGCCGGGCGGTACAATTTGGTATCATCCATGGGGGTACGATACAAATCTGTTCCATATTTTAACCAATTTTTGAATCCAATTGGCTGCACGCACCATTCAAAACCGCTCAAATTCGCATTGGAAAAAGGTTTTATCGCCGAGCGCGCCGGGCCCCGGTCGTGTCGTGTCGCGGGCGCCTCGTCCCGGCTGGAGTCACGAGAAAGGATCGTGGGATTGGGATGCGGCGGGGTTGCGGTTCTTCCGGGTGGGAGCCGCCCCTCCCCGGCGGTTGCGAGGGGAGGGGCGGCGGTCGGTCTCAAGATCGGGTTGGCTTTCCACATCGGCAACGGCATGGAGCGCCTTTTCGCGGCCGATGTGGAGAAGTCCTAGCGGCTGGGCTGAGGCTGCGGTACGCCGCTGGGGGTCAGTTTGCCTTTCGGGGTGCCGGGAGGAAAGGAGCCCATTCCACCGCTGGTTCCGGACACCGTCGCAAAGTCGGGATACGCGCTTTCCCCGTGTTCGTTGACATCCAGGCCTTCGATTTCCTCTTCGGGGCTGACCCGCAGGCCGATCGTGGCCTTCAGGATCCGGAAGAGCACGTAACAGTTGGAGAAGGTCCACACGAACGCGGTGGCCGCTCCCAGCGCCTGGACGCCCAACTGCCCGATGCTGAATCCCTTGATGTCGAAAATGGCCGCCGCCAGGGTTCCCCACACGCCGTTGACCGCGTGCACGGAAACGGCGCCGACGGGATCGTCCACACCGATGCGGTCGATGAACAGGACCGCCTGTACGACCAGCACGCCGCCGATGAGGCCGATGATGACCGCGCTGGTGGGAGAGACGTTGTTACAGGGGGCGGTGATGGCCACCAGGCCGGCCAGGGCGCCGTTCAGGGCCATGGCCAGGTCGGGTTTCTTGCCGATGATCCAGATGGTGATGAGAGCGGATATACAGCCGGCGGCGGCGGCCAGGTTGGTGTTGACGAAAATCATGGCAATCGAGGTGTTGCCCGCCGTGGTGGAGCCGGGGTTGAACCCGAACCAGCCCAGCCACAGGATGAACACGCCGATGGTGGCCAGGGGAAGATTGTGGCCGGGAATGGCCCGCGGTTTTCCCTTGGAGTCATACTTGCCGATGCGCGGTCCGAGCACGATGGCGCCCGCCAGGGCCGCCCAGCCGCCCACGGAGTGGACCACCGTGGAACCCGCGAAGTCGATGAAGCCCATCTTTTCCAGCCAGCCGCCGCCATGGAAGAGTCCGCCCCAGGCCCAGCCGCCCATGATAGGATAAATGTAGGCGCTGATGAAAAAGCTGTAGACCAGGTAGGAGACGAACTTCGTGCGCTCGGCCATGGCACCGGAAACGATGGTGGCCGCAGTGGCCGCGAACACTACCTGGAACATCCAGAAGGCCAGCACCCACGGGTCTCCGCCCGGCTTGAAATCAGAGAGGAAAAAACCCGAAGTGCCGATCCACCCGCCGGCGGTCGCGCCGAACATCAGCCCGAAACCGATGGCCCAGAACGCGATGCTGCCCACCGCGAAGTCCATGAGGTTTTTCATCATGATGTTGACGGTGTTCTTGGCCCGCGTGAACCCGGCCTCGACACAGGCAAAACCCGCCTGCATGAAGAACACCAGGGCCGCCGCCACCAGGGTCCACACGTAGTCCAGGTGCTTCTGCACGTCCGCCACCGTCGGTTCGTCGGCCGCCCGGCACACGAGCGGCAGTCCCAAGGTGATAAGGCCGAATGCCACCGGTAAAATCCATGTCCTTTTGACTCTCATCTTCTTTCTCTCCTGCTTGATCGTTACTCAAAATCCAAAATGGTTTGACCCGGAAAGGTCTTGCGGGCCCTTGCCGCCCTTTTCGCCGGTCCGGGTCCGGATGGCGCCGGATAAGACTTTTTTGGGCTAAAAATGCAAACCGAATGATCTGGTATTCCGTATCTTTCCCGCCGAAAGGAGCGGCTGGACTCTTTCCAATGCACTTCGAAGCATCCGGCCGCCGCATCCGATAACCGCCACCGCTTCCAACCTCTCCTAGAGCGCGTTGCGCCCGGTTTCGCCCGTTCGGATACGGACAACATTGTCAATGCGGTACACGAAGATCTTTCCATCACCGATCTTGCCCGTATAGGCGGCCTTCTGGATGCCGGCCAGAGTTTCTTCCATGATGGTCTCCGGGACCACCAGGCTGATCTGCAGTTTCGGCACGAAGTCCACCGTGTATTCGGCCCCCCGGTACATCTCGGTATGGCCCTTCTGGCGCCCGAACCCCTTGACCTCGGAAACGGTCATTCCCTGGACCCCGATGTCCAGCAGGGCCTTCTGGACGTCCTCCAGCTTGTAAGGCTTAATGATGGCCTCAATTTTTACCATGCTCCTCTCCTCTCCACCTTCATTTGAATTTTGGAACCACAACTAACGTTTTTGAAAACAAGGGGTGTTACCCGCTCTGGCAGGTTTCCAATCGGCAATGTTCATGCCACATTGTATAATTGATTGATTTATCGAACTTAATTTGGAAAATCCGAAATACTTGAATCGATTCGTCTACATCATTTGATTCATTTTTGTTTCATTTTAAATCAATGAACCATTTTCGTTCTATGCCGCGGCCGGGATATTTCCGATACGGCCCGGGCCCTCGGTC
>LUZZ01000522.1 GCA_001603845.1 Syntrophobacterales bacterium Delta_01
TTTCCTGCTGGGGGTGGCCGTAAAGGCGGGGGCGGTCGCGCTCCTGCTCGCGCCGCTGGTCTTCATAGCACTGCGCCTGGAAAGAGGGTTTTCCAGGCGCCGATAATTTGGACCTGCCCCGGAAGGGCTCCGGGACAGGGAGCCGGATTCCTACCGGGCGGAAGCCGTGGTGCCGGAACCGGTGGATTTTTTAAACCGGACGTTTTTGGAGCGGCCCCTGCCGCTGCGATTGTCTTTTGCGCGCGGCTTGCCGGATCTTTTCGATTTCATGGAGGGGCCGAACCCGCTGGTGGGCTCCAGGCCCGGAATTTCGTGGACAGCCAGGTTGTGCCCGATGTACCGCTCGATGCGGTCCAGGTACTGGAGGTCGCCGCGAGACGCCAGCGAAATGGCGATGCCGGACTGTTCCGCCCGGCCGGTGCGGCCGATGCGGTTCACATAGTCTTCCGGGCTGCGCGGCAGGTCGAAATTGATCACGTGGCTGACGGCCGTGATGTCGATCCCGCGCCCGGCGACGTCGGTCGCCACCAGGATTCTGATCTTTCCCCGCCGCATGTCGTCCATGGTGCGGTTCCGGGCGCCCTGCGTCATGTCCCCGTGAAGGGCGGCCACGGCGTGCCCCTGGGCTTTGAGTTCTTTTGCCAGGCTGTCCGTGTCTCGTTTCGTCGCCGAAAAAACGATGGCCCGGGTTACCGTGCTGTCCGCGCACAGGTGGTTCAAGATTTTTACCTTGTGCTGGAGGCTGTCGGCTATGTGCAGCCGCTCTTCGATTTTGTCGTGGGTTATCTTGCCGCGGGCGATTTCGACCCGTTCCGGGTCCCGCATGAACTTGCGGGCCAGTTTGGAAGCCGCCTCCCCCATGGTGGCGGCGAACAGCAGGGTCTGGCACCCTTCGGGCATGGCGTCGGATATGAATTCCACGTCATCGACAAACCCCATGTCCAGCATGCGGTCGGCTTCGTCGAGCACCAGCATTTCGACGCCGGACAAATCGATGCGGCCCCGCCAGATATGGTCGATAAGCCGTCCCGGAGTGGCGATGATCATGTCCGGGGACTGAGCCAGGGCCCGGATCTGGTCGCCGAAGGGCATTCCCCCGTAAATGGCCACGCTGTGCAGTTTCAGATACTTACCGTAATCCCGCGCGGTCCGGGTGATCTGGGTCGCCAGCTCACGGGTGGGCGTCAGCACCAGGGTGCGCAGCCCCTTCTTGCGGCCCGGCTGCCTGGCCATCATCTTTTGGAGCGCGGGCAGGACGAAGGCCGCCGTTTTTCCGGTGCCGGTGTTGGCCGAGGCGATCAGGTCCCGCCCGGCCATGATCTTGGGAATGGCCTGAGCCTGTACGGGGGTCGGTTCATGGTGGCCGCACCGGGCCAGGGCCTTCAAAATGGGTGCAGCCAATTGCAGTGTTTCAAAAGACATATTTATCGGTTCCTCGATTTCTTCTCCACTCGGACCAGTCGGACTCGGAGAGGTTACACGTCTGAGACTGCCGGCGAAACGCCGCCGGCCCAGGCACCCCTCGATATGCAAACCTGGTCGGAAACAGGGTTATAAAAATGTCGCCCGAAGTGGCGTCTGCAGCAAAGCACACCTTTGACGACCGGCACATGCAAAACATCGTCGCCAACCGACATGCACCGCAGTGAAAGTTTTGCTGAGGCAACAAGGCCAGTGACCGATGGAGGCTAAGGCGGGTTGAGCCGTTTCCAAAAGCAGGATTGCTACCGCCGTATCTCAATATGCTTAATCGCTTATTATA
>LUZZ01000169.1 GCA_001603845.1 Syntrophobacterales bacterium Delta_01
ACTCGGGGAAGCCGTTGGTCGCATAATATGGATGAACTTACGGGATGCTACACTAGATCCTTGATAGATTTTGATATTTCGCCATAGTCGTAATTGGCGTTTCCGGTCTTCTGAGATGGCCTTACCTTTGTGAGGTAATCGATTATGATGAGTCCCGGACAGTGAGAATGGGACTTCTGGATGATGTCCAGTTCGGTGGCCGGACCATCCAGAATAGTGATCGGAAGCTTTCCCAGCCGGGTGGACGCCCCGATCACTTCCCCATACTCAGGAGCGGAAAGATTCCCGGACCTGATCTTGGCAAGGTTTATCCGGGCCTCCGTTGCCGCCATCCTTTGACGCAACCCCATGGCCGACATATCCAAGGAAAAGATCAGAACGCTTATGCCTTCGAATGCTATCGACCGGGCGATATTTAGCGCTAGAGCCGTTTTCCCCTGACTGGGCCGGGCCGCGAGAATCCATAAATCCTGGGGGCACAGGCCGCAGGTTATCTCGTCCAATTTCGGAAGCCCAGTGGAAAGCCCAACCAGTTGGTTGCCGTTCTCCATCCTCGCTTCAAGGTCGGAGATGAATTCCGTCATTCCGGTGAGCATATCGCCGTGGCTTTCGGACGTGGTGGAGTCCAAGCTTTTCAGAATCTCCGCCCCGAACCCTGATGCTATTTCAATGGGCTTCTTTCCATTGGGGCTCCCCAGTTCGGTAAGGAACTGCTGCGCCTTCTTCTTCATCCTCCGGGCTACAGCGTGTTCCCGAACCATTCTGGAAAACAGATCGATGTTATCCGCAGACCCGGCCTGCTCGTAAATCTCTGCCAGGTAGGTAACCGAGGGGTTCCCCTTGTGGGCCTCGTATACCTTGACGCTGGTTACGGCTAAGTCCGGCTTGATACCTTCACTTTCAAGGGATTGCATTACCTCGGTGATCTTGGCATGCTTCTCCAAGAAAAAATCTCCGGCAGCAACAGGCGGACTGCGCCGGGCCAGAAGGCAGGAACCGAGAAGAGTTTGTTCAGTGTGTGTAAGCGCTAATTCATTCATTTGTACACCGGAACGTTCGCGTATGGATTGTTTGAATCGCTTTGCTGGACGGCTGAGGAAGTCCGCTTGAACGTCCCTCCGCCTCGGTCCTGCTCTCTGGAAAGCCACCCCGAGATGCATCGTTCGATCCCCCTTGGGGTTTTCCTCTTTCCGGGTTGCTCAACGCGGAAATAGTTTTCAATGCGCCGTAGACACGCGGCCACATCCACAGCAGGGTAGAGAGCCTGCCACCGGTCGATGTCGTCTTGGTACACCGGATGCTCTTGGTCTTTTCCTATCAATGGAATCCAAATGAGCGGAGGGCTCGTCGGCTTGGAGCCGTTGCTTTTCGAACGGCTCGAAGCTGTAATATCTTTCCCTTTTTTCAATTCCTTCAATTCTTCTAGTATAGTGTGGCGACTCTGTGGCTTTCTTGTGGCTTTCCTATGGTTTTCATTGTGGCTTTCGTGATTGCCTGGCTGCTCATTTTCGCAACTATCATGATCACTTACGAACACATTATCTGTGGCTTTCGTTGTGGTCTTCATTGTGGCTTTCGTTGTTGCTTTCGTCACTCCTTCGTTGATTTCATTGGACTTTTCGGATTTAAGAGTCGTTACCGTGTGGCTTTCGTAGCTCTTGGGATTCTGATAATGGTCGTAATTCAGTATAGTTACGATAAGGCCGCGTGTGGTCTTCTGTGTGGCTATCATTGTGGCTTTCGTGAGCGCTTTCATTGCTTTTTCGCAGTCCCACTTTGAATAGCGCTCTTTTCGCCATCCCACCATCCAGTGCAGCCCTTCGCGGATATCGTCATACGAAGTAAGCAACTGGCCACGTTCAATGATCTTGTCGCCGATTTTCCGGTCCTCAAAATTGGCGCGAAGCAGCAGCCAGTCCCAAATTTCCCGAACGTGAGGGGGCGCGTGGGCAATCCAGGACTCCTGGATTTTCCGAGCTTTGATGTAGTAGCCGTTGGATGTCATCGCCCTACACCTCACCGGAGGAGAGTGGCTGCCGCATCAGCCTAGCCAAGGCCTTCTCGACGATCTCTTGGTTGCGGTGGTTGTCAGCCATCACGTAGATGCAGATCAGACAGCCTTCCTCGTCAAATTCCAAATGGGCCGCACCAGCAGGCTCAACGGCCGCTTTGACAAGTAAACGTTCTTGCGCTACGAACACGGGGACTTGCTCGGGCTCGGTCACCACTAAATTGTCTCCGACTTCCGGCTAACCCGGCCAGCTTCGGCCATTTTTTCAAAACGATCCAAGTCGATGAAAACCGCTTTCCCCAATTTGACAAAGATTTCAGGATGTTTACCCAAATGGACCCATTTGTAAAATGTAGCACTACGAAACGGTATTCGAGGATCGCTATCTACTTTTGAGATTCTTACGAGGTTCAGCATGTTCACCTGTTTCCCCTTTCTGCGTTAGTGTTTCAAACGACCGCTTGCGACTGGGTGTGATTATGTGGGGTATAAACAGGTAATGCATCCAATGATAAGATGGACTAATTCACTTAATACGTTAGGATACAGCTACTTAGGTGAGATCTAATTTTGTGGGGTTATGCTATTGATGATTTTTTCGGCTTGGTGATAAAGATGGCTAATCCGATTGAAGGCTGAATGTGCGGCTCCGGACTCATAAGGTCCCGGGCCAGCTATCTTCCCGATGGTCTCTCCCCCTTTCACACAATCGAATACCCACCATTTTTCTGTAGGTGATTCTCGCCGTCGCCTTTTCCCTGGCTCCTGGTGAGCATCGAGCAGCGTTTCCGCAAACGAGTTGATGACGGCGGCTTTCGAATGCCGCAAATCAATCTCGATAGTCAGGCAACCAGGATCGTGCCGCTTTGTCTCGCACACAGTCTTTCGGTTGCCCTGGTGCGGTTTGACAAATGGCCAATAAACAACCAAGATGTCCCTGAATCGCTTCATGAGATCATTGAATCCATGGGCTGGGTTTACCTCAATGGTCAAATATCGTCGTTGTCGGAGGTGGGCTCTCTTGTCAAAGCCAGCAATTATGATTTTCTCTTCCACCAAATCGTGGCGGCATACCACTTGTCTCATGTCTCCACGCTGTCTTCTACCAACAATTGGAACCGCAGGGGCAAAGGGCACTATCCGGATCTTGCCTTCATCGGTGAACAATGGCATCGGGAGAAGGCCGAGTTCCAAAAGCTCCCATTCCGAGTTTCCTCTAGAGCTACACGGAAGGTCCTCTGTCTTTGGTCTCTTCCGCTTGAAATCCCTCAAAGAGACATCCGGCGGGCACCATCTGACCGGGCGCAAGAAGACCTCCCCATTCCGCCGCCACTTCGTCGGCCGGCCTTCAATTTCTTCAAAAGAAAGCGCCGCGATTTCGGAGTCGATGACGACCCCAGGGGTTACGCCCCAGGTTTCGGAATACTCGTTCATCAAGCCCTGAATGCCCATGCGGGGTATCTGGAAGAGGCAGTCTCTCGCCGTGCATCCCTCTCGATAACGACATCCCTTCAGCACACGCACATGGAACTGATGCACCGGGTGACGGTGAAGGGCTTGCACCCTGTCGAACCGGGTCATTCTCACCGATATGCCCCCAATTTCTGGCAACCGTTTTCCGCTATTTGGGGAACGTGCAGTTCCTCTCCTTGCCTGCGAAGGCTCCCAATAAGCCATTCGCCCACAATCTATCGCTAGAGATACAAGCTTAGACAGTGCAATCACACCGCGTCAAGATTTCTTTCTATCTCTCGCCGCCTGTTTTCATCCTCTATCGGTTCCATAGGCTGGTCCTTCATTTTTTTTTGAGCCTCCCGCCGGGTCCTCCTATGCCTGGAAATCACTACCCCCGCTCTGTGAACCGAAATTTCAGTTCACAGTGACATCCTCGAAGTTCATCAAGACTTCACTACGAGACCTTCGGATTCGCCGTTTGAAAGTGAAGCATGTCATGAGACGCAGATGGGACCCATGTCGGCCGGCTTAAGGCCCTGCGGACGGGGATAGGGGGGTCATTTCCTGCGGGTAGATCGCGGTTGACGGAGAGGCGGAGGGGCCGGGCGGGTCCAGGACGGTCCCGATTCCGTACCGCTGGAAGCCAACCAGGTGACAGGAAAGAGCACCGGTCGAAGGGAGGCCACGGGCGACATTCAGATCAACGTAGGCGGGAGTCTCACGGAAGCCGGCAAAAAGGCGCCGCCTGAATGTCCCAGAAGTGACGATCTCACGTCGTCATGGAATAGAAGCACGAGACCTGAACTCGCCTTCCCCATAGGCCAATTTGGAGAGCATCGAGTCGATTTGCGTGCACATTGCGTGCGCGAAGTCTTTCGGACAGGCCGCCCACCTCAGCCAGGAAACGGTGCGCACGTCGCGCGGACAGGAAGGCAAAGGCCATAGCCCCGGTTTGACGGCTTACGTGCACGCAATATGCACGCAATAAAAAAGGGCTACAAGCTCATGCCTGCAACCCATTGATTTTACTATGGAGCTACGGGGAGTCGAACCCCGGACCTCTTGAATGCCATTCAAGCGCTCTCCCAACTGAGCTACAGCCCCGTCGCTGTCGCCCCGTGCGGCCGTTTTTTCCAACCGTGGGACAACCATGGTTGTGTATCCAATTTATGATAGTCTGTCAAGCGGGTTTTGTTTGTCCGATCGATTCTTCCTCCGGCGATTCGCCGGCAGGTGTTTGCCGGGGCGGCGGGGAGCAGGATCGGATGCCGGTTTTCTATTCGGGCCAAGCGCCAACCACATTGAAGCCGCCCGGCTCTCAGCATTTCCCTTGACACCGGCAAAACCGTCTGATTACAATGAAAAGCTACGCCGGAGTGGTGGAACTGGTAGACGCGCCGGACTCAAAATCCGGTGGGAGCGATCCCGTGCGAGTTCGATTCTCGCCTCCGGCACTCACTTTGCGGACTTTCGTCTTTTCCCAAAATCGGCGGTTATAACCATTTTTATAACCGTCGTGGTTTTTTGTCTCGCCAAATACTCTTCCTGCCTGGCAGCGGCAATCTTAAGGTCCTCTTCGCTCGTGATGTCGTAACGGCCAAAGACCGATCTGGTCCTGTGGCCGGAAATCTTCATAGCGACGCGTTCAGGTACGCCAGCCCTAACATTATTTCGGACTCCCGTTCTCCTGCCGGTGCGCACTCTGACAAGGAATGAGAAATCCTGACAATCCTTGAAATGGAGGCGGGTGGCGGCGCGAGGCGGATCTTTCTCATTTTGTGTGCGGGTGTGATAAACAATGGAAATGAATCGATTCTGCAAATAGAATGAGATGTGCGAACGGCAAAAAGCTCCTCCCGGCTGGGAGCTTTTTGTGAGCGCCGTCAAAGTCTGAGCCAAGAATCGTGAGAGGTGCAAACCTGTATTCGGGAATTCAGACCACACGGGACTTGCAGTCCCGTATCGTGTGGCTTAAGCTTTGGCGTTCGTCCATACGAAAGCTTCCTTCTCTGTAAACTTTGAGCGGTTCACAGATGGGAGGCTTTCGTATATTCCCGTAGGGGTCAAACGCTGCAAGCCCACCGGTAGAGCCGGAGGGGTATCCAGATTCATCAGAAATTCGTAACTTTTTTTGCCGGACGGTTCGTCGAGGGGGGAACGGGGCCGGCGGAAAATTGGAAAGATCGTCCCATGCACGTTGGGCTTGCGTATTTCTATCGGGGGAATCGCATGCTGCCGGGGTTACGTAGTGCATCCGGGACTTTTCGAGCAGAAATTCGATTCCGGCATTCGATTCGGATAAGGATTAAGCAATGCCTAATGTGACGGCGAATGGAATTCAGATCGAGTACGATACTTTTGGCGATAGTTCTTTTCCGGCATTATTGCTGATCGCGGGCAACGGTGCTCAGATGCTCGTTTGGGATGCCGAGTTCTGCGAGTTGTTAGCAGGAACGGGCCTTTTTGTAATTCGTTTTGACAACCGTGACGCCGGCCTTTCGACAAAATTCGATGAAGCGGGAATCCCGGACATGATGGCTACAATCAAAGCCGCCATGGAAGGCAGGACTGTGCAATCACCATATTCTCTTGACGATATGGCGGACGACTCCGTTGGTTTGCTTGGTGCTTTGGGCATTGAGAAGGCCCATATCTGCGGCGCTTCCATGGGCGGTATGATAGCCCAGGTTATCTCCTATCGACATCCACAACGTGTTCTGAGCCTGACCTCAATAATGTCCACCACAGGAAATCCCGGTCTTCCAGTGGGGAAACCGGATGCAATAGCTGCCGTCGTCGCGCCTGCGCCGGAGGAACGCGAAGCATACGTTGAACATTATGTGAATACGTGGCGGAAGATTTGGAGCCCCGGATTTCCGTTCGAGGAAGATAGAGTTCGAACATTCATGGGAAAGAGCTATGACCGTTCCCATTACCCGCAGGGAATGGCGCGCCAAAATACAGCCATTATCGCCAGCGGCGACAGAAGACCGTCACTTTCAACTGTTAAAGTTCCAACACTTGTGATACACGGAGCTGATGATCCGCTGATCCCGGTCGAAGGCGGAAAAGATACAGCCCGGGTGATACCGGGAGCAAGTCTATTGATCATCAATGGAATGGGGCATGACATGCCCAAAGGGGTTTGGGCGGAAATAGTCACGGCCATTTCTCGGTATTCAAAGCAAGCCAACGCATGGAATTAACCAGTCTGTACGAACACAACATTTGAGAACTCCGCGATGTCGCGGGCGGGTTTTCATGAGGGCGGCGGCGGTTGGGGCTTAGTTCACATCTTGTTGCAATAACTTAACTTTTCTAAACAATTGAGCATCTGCTCTGCCCATTTCATCCCCTCCAGAATCCCCCTTGTTTTTATAGGGACCCGGGTTTAAATCAGAATCGCCATACAATAACCCCTCATACCGAAGGCAGCCCTTTCTCTCAAGCCCCAAAGGACTGCCTTCGGCACCGGAGCCGCTACAGTGGAACTGCGTAAATCTCAACGATACCGCCCCGATGGAGATGTTCTCGTTGCTCTTTATCTCGCGTCCGGGAATTATTTGCCCAAGGATGACGACAGGGCTCTGGTTGGATACCTGGCCGATTTGAGCCTCTCGGGCCTGGCCTTCACTTACCTGTCCTTCAACACGCCGCCCGCACTGGGCAGTTGCAGGGTCATTCTCAAAAACGTCTACGAACTCACGGACCCCATTCCCTGCCGGGTCGTGCACGAGGTGGATTTTCCGGCACAGCCCGGCCTTCCGAACGTGCGCCGGTGCGGCCTGGAGTTCCTGATGCCTCTGGAGTCCGCGGCGGTGCCGAAGTTGATTACCGGATTCAACGACTGCACCACACCCCACATCGTCCGGTCGTAACCGGCCCTGTTTCCGGGCTGCCTTATATTTTTCCCATGGTTTGAAAATCCGGGGGCGGGGGAAGCATTTCCCCGCTCTTCTATCCGCGACGACATAAATAATTGCGCAATGTAATTTCAGGGTTGGCTGAGCGCGTTCAGCTCTGCTTGGGAGCCGGGACCGGTACAGGGGGGACCGGCGCCGTTTTTTCCTCCTGGATGGGGAAGATCAACCGGAAAGTGGTCCCCTGCCCCGGCGCGGACTCCAGGTCGACAATCGCTCCGTGCTTTTCCAGTATCTGGCGGGAAATGCTGAGGCCCATTCCCGTTCCTTCGGGCT